>JAUYBJ010000231.1 GCA_030693155.1 Methylococcales bacterium | reverse complement strand
AAAGCAACGATTATTTCAACGGAATCGAGAATAATAAAGTATATTAGTTTTTGTGATGGCGGTAGTTTACATGATTATCGACAACTAAAAGAAGCATTTCCACCACAGGAAAACTGGTTTAAAAACGTAGCCATTAAAGTTGATTTAGGTTATGCAGGTATTATTAAAGATTATCTGTGTAAAAGTATCTCTATTCCGCATAAGAAAACTAAAAATAATCCATTAAAAGACACGCAAAAAGATGAAAATACGCGCATGGCTTCTGTGAGAATATAAGTCGAGCATAGTATTGGCGGCATGAAGCGTTACCGCATTCTTTCTGACAGACTAAGAAACCATCTTATTGATTTATATGATGATATTCTCGGAGTCTGCGCGGGGCTTTGGAACTTCTATCTCGCTAACTGATTGTTTTATAATGTAACAACAACTCTAATAGATAAAATAGGTCTTGAATTGCAAAATCCATTTGCTCAGAAAAATTTGAGCCATTTACCATTAGAAACCATTTGCCAAGGCATTAAAAATACTGGTATGGATATGTTAGCTACTGCTCAAAGTACATCGACAAGCAAATTAAATTAAATTAATTATTTTATGCACTCAATAACAGACGCGGTGCAAATAGCTCCACCTTTACCGTCATTTTCTTTTTGCCATTTGGAAAGAGCATCATCAAAGGATTCGGGATATACATCACCTTTCTTTAATGGTTTGATAATGCTTTTTAATAAGGCGGGTTTATTAATAGCGATATGTGCGGCGAGGGTGTTTGTGTGCCATGCGGGGGCTTTTTTATCTCTGCCGATGACTTCGATGTGATAAATACCTGTGGTTTGGGCTTCGGTTAAATTATGAATAATTAACCAGCGGTTTTGTTGAGCGGTGGGGGTAATTGACCAAATGCCTGTGGTGTTTGCTTCGAGATTAATTTCAGCAGATGCGGAATAATTAAAAAAGAGTGTTATTAGGAAAATAATTATTTTCATGTTTAGCGTCTCAAGGTAATAAATTTTAAATAGTGAAGGAATGGAATCAAAAATCATGATTTTTGATTCCAAACTTAGTACAACTCAATTTCATATAGCGGCTAGTGTAGCCGAATAACATTTTTAGTAAATATTTTTGGAGTAGCCATGCTTAGTATTAAAGATTTAACCGTTAGTGTCGGTGATAAACAAATTCTTAAGGGAATTAACCTTGAGATTAAGGCTGGAGAAATTCACGCCATTATGGGGCCTAATGGATCGGGTAAAAGCACCTTGTCGCATATTTTATCAGGTAAAGGCGGCTATGAAGTGACAGGTGGATCGGTGACTTATCAAGGTAAAGATTTATTGGAAATGCCGCCTGAAATAAGAGCGCGTGAAGGGGTGTTTTTAGCGTTTCAATACCCTGTGGAAATTGCAGGTGTGAGTAATATTTATTTATTAAAAGCAGCGTTAAATTCGGTGCGTAAATATCACGGCTTATCGGAAGTGGATGCAATGGATTTTTTAACGCTGATTAAAGAAAAAGTTCGTTTATTGGAAATGGATGAAAAATTTTTATACCGTGCGGTGAATGAAGGTTTTTCAGGCGGCGAGAAAAAACGTAATGAGATATTACAAATGGCGATATTAGAGCCTAAATTATGTATTCTCGATGAAACCGATTCTGGCTTGGATATAGACGCATTAAAAATAGTATCAGAAGGGGTTAATTCTTTACGTTCACCCGACCGTGCTTTTATTATGGTCACGCATTATCAACGTTTATTAGATTATATTAAACCTGATTATGTTCACGTTTTAGCGCATGGTCAGATTGTTAAATCGGGCGGGGCAGAATTGGCGTTGGAATTGGAAGAAAAAGGTTATAGCTGGGTTGAGGCGGCTTAGTCATGAATGCAGTAGCTAAAAATCAACAAACGTGGTTGCAGGCGTTACGCACGGAGGCGTTGACGCAATTTGCCGCGCAGGGTTTTCCTTCGCCACGCGCCGAAGAATGGCGTTATACCAATGTGTCGGCGATTGAGAAAAAACGTTTTTTACCTGTCAGTGAGTCGCAGACAGCAGTTGATGTCAGCGATATTTTAACGGCGTATCAGCTTAAAGATGCGTGGTCGTTGGTGCTGGTTGATGGTCAGTTTCGTGCTGATTTGTCGGCATTGGACGGTTTGCCTGAGGCATTGACAGTCATGAGTATGGCGAACGCGCTGGACTCAGAAGCTGAGACGTTGCAACGCACTTTAGGGCAGGCGGTCAGTGCGATGGAGCATGGTTTTGTGGCGTTTAATACCGCGCATTTTACCGATGGTTTGTTTGTGCGTATTGCTGCTAAACAGGTTTTAACGAAGCCTATACAGGTATTACATATCGCTACTCAAGCCGATAGTTTAACAGCGACGCGCACGGTAATTATTGCTGAGAAAATGGCGGAAGCGGAGCTAGTGGAAACCTTTGTCGGTGTCGATAATTCGTATTTATCTGCCGCTGTGACGGAAGTATTTGTCGAAGATAACGCTGCTGTCACGTTGACTAAAGTGCAATGCGAAGCCGATAAAGCTTATCATTTTGGCGGTACTTACGTTAAACAAGCCCGCAATGCGCGATTTACTCATCATAATTTTGCTTTTGGTAGTTTATTGGCTCGCAGTGATATTCACAGTGATTTAGAAGATGCCGCTGAATGTGAATTAAACGGCTTATATTTAGGTGCAAAACGTCAGCATTTAGATAATCACACACGCATTAATCATAATAAGCCACACGGTATTAGTCGTGAATTATATAAAGGCATATTAGACGACAGAGCGCGTGGTGTATTTCAAGGGCGAGTTATTGTTGCTGAAGATGCGCAAAAAACTGATTCTACTATGAATAATCGCAATTTATTATTATCAGCCGATGCAGAAGCTGATACTAAACCGCAATTAGAAATCTATGCCGATGATGTGAAATGCGGGCATGGCGTGACTGTTGGACAATTAGACGATAAATCTATTTTTTATTTGCAATCGCGTGCGATTGATGAGGAAACGGCAAGGAATATTTTGACGTTTGCCTTTGCAAATGAAATGGTGAATAAAATTAATATTTCTGCATTGCATAATTTAGTATTAGCGGAAGTATTAAAGCGTTTTCCTCAGCAGGGTATTGAGCAGGATTTGTTATAATTGTTTTTTGGTTGCTCTGGCGTTTTGTATGAAGACGCTGGAGCGTCTTCTTGGGCATTCCAACGCGGAGCGTTGGGACGATGAAAATTTTACTTGGATATTAATAATGAAAAAGTTTATATGGGTTGTAACTATATGTTTGTTAAATTTTGTACCAATCCAAGTATTTGCAGATTCTCTAGCAATTCCTTTAAAACAAGGCATGAAATATGATAAAGCACGAAAAGCTCTAATTAATGCTGGATGGCAAGCAGAATCAAAAAGTTATCGTATTCCTGAAGGAGTATCTAGTGCTGAAGCAACTAGCTGCGGAAATAGCTCAGATTTTGGCGTTGGAATGCAAAAGAAGACGCTCCAGCGTCTTCATAACCCAAACAAAACACTATGGGCAGAAGTCGTTACACCATTACCGAAGCAAATAAGCCGCATTTCATGACTTGCACAGTTATAGAATGGCTGCCTGTATTCACACGCCCTGAAACAGTCAATATCCTGCTGGATTGTTGGCAATATCAACGGCAAAACATGGGTTTAAAACTCTACGGTTATGTGATATTAGAAAATCATCTGCACTTTATCGCGCAAGCTCCAGACTTAAATAAATGCGTCAGTAGTTTTAAATCGTACACTGCCCGACAAATCATCGACCATTTGGAAGCACAGCACGTTGAGTATTTATTAAAGCGGTTTCGACTGGCGAGATTAGCCCAACGCACTGACCGTGATTATCAGTTTTGGCAGGAGGGTGTTCATGCAGAACTGGTTTTTAATGAAACCATCATGCGGCAGAAGTTGGATTATATTCATTACAATCCAGTGAAACGCGGTTATGTGGCGTTGCCTGAACATTGGCGGTATTCGAGTGCTGGGTTTTATGCGGGACTGGGTGGGTCGATAGAAATTGATAAATGGTAAGGACGCTGGAGCGTCCACTGCTGCATTCCAACGCGGAGCGTTGGAACGATGAACGATGAAAATTTTTATTTAAAACGAAACAGTATCAAAAAAATAATTAAATATTATATGCTAACCAAATTAGAATTATTTCAAGCCTTTGTTGCCCCCGCGATTTTTATATCTGCTGCTGGGTTATTTATATTATCAATTAATAGCCGCTTAATGGGTATGGTGTCGCGCTTGCGAGTATTTCGGCGCGAAAAACATTTAGCGGCACGGGCAGGTAAAAAGCAGGAAGCAGTGGCGCTGCAATCGCAAATTGATTCTATTGAATTGCGAGCAAATAAAATTAAAAATGCGTTTTTTTATATGCTGCTCGGTACGATTGGCGTGATGATGACCTGTTTATTATTAGGCTTGGGCTTATATGCACCCGATGTATTAGTGCTTGCCGTGATTTTATTTGTGCTGTCGGTATTATCCATGCTGGTTGGCATGATGTTTTATATTTCCGAAGTGGCGATTGCTTTAACCTCGGTAAAAGAGGAAGAAAAATTGTATGATTTAATTGATTCGCTAGACTTCGCTGACGAAAATCCATAACAACATTATTGACTGAATAATATGAATTATCCCATAGAGCAAATCCGTGCCGATTTCCCCATTTTGGCGGAAAAAATCCGCAATAAACCGCTGGTGTATTTAGACAATGCAGCGACCTGTCAAAAACCGCAAGCCGTTATTGATAGCATTGTTAAATGTTACAGCCATGACTATGCCAATATTCATCGTGGTGTGCATACGCTCAGCGTGCGTGCAACCGATCAATTTGAAGCGGCGCGGGATAAGGTGAAAACGTTTATTAATGCGACGAGCGAGAAAGAAATTATTTTTGTTCGTGGTGCGACCGAAGCGATTAATCTGGTTGCGCAAACTTACGGTAAAACCAATGTGCAGGCAGGCGATGAAATAGTCATCACTGCAATGGAACATCACGCCAACATCGTACCTTGGCAAATGCTGTGCGAGCAAACAGGCGCAGTGTTAAAAGTTATTCCGATGACCACTAAGGGTGAGTTAATTGAGGGTGAGTTTGAAAAACTGCTCAATGACAAAACCAAGCTGGTGGCTATCACGCAAATGTCCAACGCGCTGGGAACGATTAACCCCGTGAAAGCTATGATTGCTACCGCGCACGCAAAAAATATTCCTGTGCTAGTGGATGGCGCACAAGCGATTCCGCATATTGCTGTTGATGTGCAGGATTTGGATTGTGATTTTTATGTGTTCTCAGGGCATAAACTGTACGCCCCTGCGGGTGTCGGCGTGTTATATGGCAAGCAAGCCTTGTTAGAAGCTATGCCTCCGTATCAAGGTGGCGGCGATATGATTAGAACCGTTACTTTTGAAAAAACCACTTACGCAGGGTTGCCACATAAATTTGAAGCAGGTACGCCTGCGATTGCTGATGTGATTGGCTTGGGTGCGGCGATTGATTATTTGAATGTCATCGGTATGGAGGCGATTGCCGCGCATGAGCATGAATTATTGCTTTATGCGACAGAACAAGCGCAGCAAATAAAAGAGCTGCACATTATTGGTGAGGCGGAACACAAAGGCGCGATTTTGTCGTTTGTGCTAGATAAAATTCACCCGCACGATATAGGCACAATGCTCGACAGCTTAGGCATAGCCGTCCGCGCTGGACATCATTGCGCCATGCCCGTGATGGATTTTTATCACGTTCCCGCAACGGCACGGGCTTCGTTTGCTATGTACAATACTAAGGCGGAAGTGGATGTATTGATGAAGGGAATTCGGGATTTGATTGCGATGTTTGGCTGATTTCACACCCTGAAAATCGAATGCGTAAACCATGAACATTATGCCACCCGTGAAGCCTCCAGAAAATCTATCTTCGACACCATGGAAGTCTTCTACAACCGACAACGACTGCATTCCAACGCCAGAGAGACTGTGAAAGTATTTATGTGGGAGAGGCTTTAGCCTAGCATTCGAGGCTAAAGCCTCTCCCACATTATATAAAAACAATGACTTAAAAAATTCAAAAATTGTTTTGTGAGTTATTTTCATAACACTTTCACAGTCTCTGGAGCGTTGAAACGATTATAAAAACACTCGTTCCTATACTCCACACACCCCATGAGCATTATAAAAAAACTAGCTTCACAAACCGCCATCTATGGTCTTAGCAGTATTTTCGGACGTTTCCTTAATTACCTGTTAGTTCCCTTATACACCTATTATTTTACTGCCGCTGAATACGGCGTGGTGTCGGAGTTTTACGCCTACGCGGGATTTTTTTCGGTGTTTTTATTGTTCGGTTTTGAAACGGGCTATTTTCGATTTCGTGATAAAACAGGGCAGGGCAAAGATACCACTTATTCAACCGCGTTACTGTTTGTACTGTTGATTAATATCGGCTTTTTCCTGCTGATTTTAGCCAGTAATCAGTGGTTATCGGCGGCATTGAATTATGCCGATCATCCCGAATATGTGCTGTGCTTTACGCTGATTTTAACGCTGGATGCTATAGCCTCAATTCCGTTTGCGCGGTTGCGTGCGGAAAATAAAGCGTGGCGATTTGCAAGTATAAAAGTCATCGAGATACTCGCTACCGTGGGTTTCAGTTTATTTTTTATTAGCTACTGCCCGAAAGCCTACGCCGCCGATCCGCAGTCGTGGGTCACAGCGGTTTATAATCCGAACTTGGGTATTACCTATATTTTTATCGCTAATTTAATCGCCAGTTGCGGTAAATTTTTGTTACTTACGCCTGAATTCAAAGGCTTGGCATGGGGTTTTGACCGTGCGTTATTTGCGCGTTTAATTCGCTATTCATTGCCGATGGTGGCGATTGGTTTTGCGGGCATTATCAATGAAATGCTTGATAGGGCATTGCTGAAATACCTGCTGCCTTATGATTTGCACACTAATCTGACCATGCTGGGTATTTATGGCGCGTGTTATAAATTATCTATTCTGATGTCATTGTTTATTCAGGCGTTTCGTTATGCGGCTGAACCATTTTTCTTTGCTTATGCGGATAAAAGCGACGCGCGACAGGTGTATGCCGATGTACTGAAATTTTTTGTGATTTTCTGCGTGGCGATTTTTCTGCTGGTCACGTTATTTCTGGATTTCTTTCAGTATTTTGTCGGCGCAGAATTTCGGGCGGGTTTGAAAGTTGTACCGATTTTATTGATGGCGAATTTGTTTCTGGGGATTTATGTCAATTTATCCATCTGGTACAAACTGACCGATAAAACCTTGCTGGGTGCGGGCGTGTCATTAGCTGGCGCGGCTCTGACCATCGCGTTGAACTGGTATTGGATTCCTGAATTCGGTTATGTCGGTTCGGCGTGGGCAACCTTGGTGTGTTATACGAGTATGGCGTTCATCTCCTATTCATTTGGGCAATATTATTATCCTGTGGCATACCAAGTTAAGCGACTATTGGCTTATATTGTGTTGGGCGTGGCGTTATATTGGGCAAAACAGCCGTTGTTGGTTTACAGTGACTGGCAACCGTGGATGCTGTCCAGTGCGTTAATGTCGCTTTATTTACTGACTGTGTTGCTGTTTGAACGGCGCAAGTGTAAGTAATGACGACTGCCAGTCCTTAAAGGACTGGCAGTCGTTGAGTCATTGTAAATAATGCTAAAATACGCCTGTTACTATTTTTTGTCTCTGATTCAGAGATACTTATGTCGGCTTCGTTACGAAGTCTGTTAAAACTAACTAGCCAAAGGCTGTCTATTTATGAAAAAGAAATTATTAATTGTTGGTATCAATATCGCTTTATTGACAGCGTGTACCTCAACAGGTGGTCTTAACAATGCAGCCATTGGCGGTTTAGGCGGTGCGGCGGTTGGCGCGGGCGCGGGTACGTTGTTCGGTGGTAATGATCTGAAAAATGCAGGCTTCGGTGCGTTGGCAGGTGCGGCAGTCGGTGCGGGTATCGGCGCATATATGGATAGCCAAGAAAAGGAAATGCAGCAATCCTTGCAAGGCACTGGCGTACAAGTACAAAGAACGTCTGAAAATACGCTTAACTTGACCATGCCAAGCAGCATAACCTTTGCGACAGGTTCTTCTGCACTGACACCACAAGCACAAAACGCGCTGAATACCGTTAAGACAATTTTAAATCAATACCCAGATTCAACCATTATGGTGACTGGACACACAGATGATGTGGGTTCAGACAGTAACAATCAGATTTTGTCGCAACAACGCGCAACCAGCGTTGCCAACTATTTAGCGCAACAAGGGGTTAATCCAGCACGTCTTAATAAACAGGGTTTGGGCGAAAGTTCTCCTAAAGTACCCAATACCAGCGACATGAACCGTGCGCAAAATCGCCGTGTAGAATTGGCGATTGTGGCAAATAAAAATGCGGGTGGGCAACAAGGCGCAGCCCCTCAGCAACAACCGCAACAGCAGGGTTATCCGCAACAGCAAGGCTACCCACAACAACAAGGTTATCCTCAGCAACAGGTTTATCCGCAACAGCAAGGCTACCCACAACAACAGGGCTATCCTCAGCAACAAGGCTACCCACAACAACAAGGTTATCCTCAGTATTAATTGCTAGCGTAATAAATCAGGTTGTTTTCAGATTTTGCGCATGACTGCCAGTCCGTTAAAGGACTGGCAGTTTTCATACCGTTCTTTAATTGCCAAACAGCTGTTTAAACGTTGCCACGGTCTGTTCTGCGGTAAATTCCGCGAATTTTTCCGCAAAATGCCCACGAATCTGGTGTTTGCGGGTATCAATATTGGCAATCAAACTGCCGATGGCTAAAAAGGTATCGGTGGGGGTGTTTATCGGCGGCATTTCTTCACTGAATTGTTTTAAACTGCCTTCTTGTACGGCGCAATCCTGAAAATCCCCCAGTACCTCCTGCAAACCCTTCAAGGCTTTAATTAACGCTTTAATCGCGTCTTTATCGTAGAGACTTTGAAAAAATTCCATGAGATAACGCAATTTTTTACAGGATTTTCTTAATTCATGTAAATCTTCATCGGGGCTGTCATCGTTAATCGCGTTACCTTCACACACTACCCGTTTAAAAATTTTGCGTATTCTTTTATCGGCGAGTTGTTTAATGGTGAGATGCGCATTACTGGCATCGGGATGGATGTGGACGGGTGAGCTAAGGTAGTGTTCCCATGCGGATAGCGTGGTATGGTATCTGGCGGAATGCAGATTTTTTACCAGTTCCTGTTGTGCGTGGCGTTGTTTTTTCAGCAGGAAATCGTGTAATGGCTCTAAATGCTCACGCATTGCCAGCGGTAAGCTGTTTTTATAGGACGCAAAGTTTAACAAATACACATCGAGGTCGCGTGTCGGACTGGTAATTTGTCCCAGCCACGAAAAAAAGCCGACATAGGTGCTATGAATATCATCGGGCAGGACATTTTTAAGCTGACTGAGTGCGGCACGGGTGCGGCGCACAGCAACGCGAAAATCATGTAAAAACTCGCTGTCCGTGTCGCTAATCGTGCCTTGTTCGTTGACCTTGATGGTTTTCAGCAGTTCGCTATAAATGATTTTACAGGCAACATCCGCCCGCATATCCGCCGTCAGACTGATAGACAGTTTGGAGGAATAATCATTGACGGTGCGCCCTTGCTGTTCTAATGCGTCCAGTAACACGGCTTCTGTGGTTTCGATTAAACCAAGTTCAGAAAGACGTTTGATAAGCGATTCAGCGGCATGGTCATAACCTTTCAGTGACTGTAAGAATAGCCGAGGCGCAATTTGTTGATATTCATCAATAAAAAGTCGGACGACGGTTTTGCCGTCTTCGTTAATGATATTGAATTGGTGGTGTTGATAAGCCAAGGTACAGACAGCTAATAAGGCACGCATTTCCAGTATCGGTGCAAGCGTATTGCCCACCGCATCGTGTTGGAATTGTTGAGCGAATTCAGGCACTTTATTCAGTTCGGTGCTGGCGATCACGGTGTCATTTTTAACGGTTTTTAACGTTAAAACGGGCGCAATGAATTCACACACTATGCCGCTGGAATACAGTCGCCAGTCAAAACTATCGTAATAGGTTTTTAAATGGGACTGTGTGTAAACACACTGACAGTCGTCACTACCTAGTTCAGCAATCAGCTGTTCCAGCGGTAAGTTAGCAGGGAACTGGAGTTGTAATGATAGAGTCATAATAGAGGTTAATGATTATGTAGGCGGCTTAACGATACCCCATTAATAAGAAATAACAATGAAAATTGTAGTTATTGACACACAAAAATACACATAGGTAAATAATATGAGCAGAGAATTATGGGTGCTTCGGCACGCCAAAGCGGAACAGAACATCACGATTGATGATTTTGACAGAGCTTTAAAAAAACGCGGCAAGCAAGCGGCGCAACGTATGGGCGAGTGGTTGAAACAACAGCAATTAATACCCGATTTAGTCATCAGCTCACCTGCAAAAAGAGCGATTACTACCGCCAAGCGCGTACTTGAAGCAATGGATGCGCCAGAGGTGACCATTACCGAAGACAAGCGCGTTTATGCAGAAGGCTTTGAACGCTTGAAAACGGTGTTGGCTGAATGCCCAGCAGAGGCTCAGCGCGTGTTATTAGTGGGACATAATCCAGAACTGGAAGATTTATTGGTTCATTTGGTGGGTATTGATCAGCTACCCGACAGTGATAAATTATTACCGACGACCGCGTTTGCCAGATTAGAAATGCCCGATGATTGGACTCAGTTAAGTGCAGGGTCGGCGCAATTACTGTCTATTACTCTCGTTAAATCGTTACCACAAGAATAATAGCTAGTTGTCAGTTTTTGGAATCAAAAATCATGATTTTTGATTCCGCACTTTTAATCAATGTGGGCGTGACAGGTCGCGCCTATTTATTCACACCTTTGGCGTAAATACCCGACAGTCTGTTCTTTGCTTCGCTATTGCCCTGAGCGGCAGCTTTTTGTAGCCACTCAATAGCGAGTCGGGTATTTTGCGGTATACCTGTGCCTAATTCATACATGATGCCCAAATCCGTTTGCGCTTTAGCATCACCTTGTAGCGCGGCTTGTTGCAACCACGCGGCGGCTTGTGCATCATTCTTTTCGATAAGCTGCCCTTTTTTATACAGTATCGCTAAATTGTATTCCGCCTTAGGATAGCCTTGCATGACTGATTTTTGCAGCCATTCAAGACCTTTCGCATGGTCTTTTGCTACGCCTAAACCTTGCAGATACATGACGCTGAGACCATTTTGCGCTTTGGCATTGCCCTGAGCAGCCGATTTTTGTAACCATTGCACAGCTTTGACATTGTCCTTTGGTACGACCTGACCTGACGAGTATGCAGCACCGAGTTTATATTGTGCTTCTGCTTGTCCTGCTTCTGCAGCTTTTTCCCATTGCGCCAGTTTTTCATTTGCAGGATTGGCGGTGTTGGTAGTCGCACAGGCGGTCATTAAGCAAACAGTCACTATGATGAGCAGGTAACGATGGGGCTTAGCGAATAACATGATGGTTTTTCTCGGTAAATAACAGGGGGGTAACGGTACATTTATTATGATGCGTGAGATAAAGACCTGCGCGGTTTTAAAAACTCGCAGGTCTGGCAACTTTACCCGTTTTACTGCACCCGTCTGATTGCATACGTCGCTAATCCCAACATAATCAGGCTGGGCATGAAAGCAATTAATGGTGGATTGAAATCATAAATCAAGCCCAGATGACCGACGATTTTATCAATAATATTAAAACCCATACCAATAACTACGCCGATTAACATTCTGCCACCGACACTGATACCACGTTTAATGCCGATAACGAACGGGGCTGATACCAGTAACATGATAAACGTCACCAGCGGATTAACGACCCGTCCCCACAGAGCTAGTTCAAATTGCTGAGATTTTTGATGATTGTCTTTTAAAAAATCAACGTATTTTGCTAAATCAAGGATGGATAAATTATTGGGATTGACGACGGCTAATTGCAATAAATCAGGCGCGATAGCGGATTTTAACGGTAATTCATCGCGCGTGATGGACTGCATTTTCTCAATGGAAATAAGCGATTGTTTGATATTGACTAATCGCCATTGCTGATTACCCAGAAAAATCGCCTGTTCTGCGTGGGTGGTTTGATAAAGGTGTTGCGTATCGTCAATATCGTAAATACTGATGTCAACCAGATTGCCATTATCCTCTATTTGCCGCACGTTGATAAAGCGTTTGTCTTCACGCAACCATAGCCCGTACAAGTCATTCAGTATGACTTTTTTACCGTCTATCGTTGCTTTAAGAAGCTGGGCTTCTTTTTGCGCATCGGGTGCGATCAATTCGCCGACTAATATGGAAATAGCCACCAAAACCACACCCGCCAGAAGTGTTGCTCTGATGATAGCAAACACAGACAAACCTGCCGCACGCATGGCAATCAATTCGTGATTATTACCCATCGCCCCCAGAATAAACAAGCTGCCCAGTAAAGCAGAGGCGGGCATTAATTCATAAAAAACTGTGGGGGAGGTGAGGGCAAGATAATAAAAAATCTGCTTTAAACCGTAGCCGCCTTTGCCCAAATCGCTTAACTCATCACTAAAGGTGAATAAATTAAACAGGGTCAATAACAGCAGTAATGAAATCAATGAGCCTTTTAAAATTTCTCGGACGATATAACCTGTTAATACATTCACGCGGATACCTTTGCCTTAATGTTTATCAGCAACCATTTCCAGCCGTACCATTTGCCTAATAATATCAAGCCGATGGTTAATAAAAACAGGTGAATACCGATAGCCCCCAGCCATGTGGGAATAGTTTGTTTAATGACCCACACTTGGGTGATATGAGAAAGGTTGCCGTAACTGAAATAAATTAAAAAGCCGACAATCATATTGCCGTATACGCCACCACGCGGCGACAATTGCGCCAGAGGCACAGCAATGAACGTCAGCAAAATAACGCCCAGCGGAATAGAAAAGCGGCGTTGCAATTCAGCAATATCGGTGGTTGCTTTAGAGCCCCATAATTGGGAAGTAGGAATAGATTCGCGCGGATTTTTCTTAATCAGCGAACTTTTTTCTTCAATGCGCACCGCATATTCGTCAAAATTTTCAATGACATAATTCAGTTCACCTGGTTTGCCTTGAATATGCTCACCGCGTTCAAAAATAATAAAGCGACCATCGGGCAAGTCTTCTACACGCGCTTTTTCTGCATTGATAATACCTAATTTTCCGTGTTGGCGATTTTGCACAAATACTTTCTGCATTTTGCGATCCGCACCGATACTTTCTACATAAAACACCAAGTCGCCTTGACTATATTCGCTGAATTTTCCTGCCGCAATGCCGCGCACATCAGCGGTTTTTTCATCATCACTAATTAACAATTCTATTTTAGCGGCCGCCCACGGTGACACATACAGCACGATACCCACGGTTAGTATCGTCAACGGGAAAACCAGCAGAAACACTGCGCGGTACAGTGTCCCTGTTCCGCCGCCTGCGGAAAACACCGCCGACATTTCCTGATCGCGGTACATTCTGCCCAGCACCATCAATACCGCCATAAATAATGCCGCAGGTAAAAACGAGGCACTGGCAATAATGGTTTTTAAACCCAAAATACTCAGCAGCGTTTCACTGGAAATCTGCCCTTCCACCGCCTGCGCAAGAATGCTGATAAATTTTCGACTGACGATAATGACGACAATCACTGACCAAACTGCCAGTAAGGTTTTGAGTAAATCGCCCGCTACCATTTTGTCGAAAATGCTGACCAACGGTCGCCGTTCGGTGTTATAACCTTTTTGCCAATCTACTGCTTCCAAGCGTTTCTCCTCAATCAAAATCAGTGGTTGTGTTGTATAATTACGCGGTCAGGTTTAAGTGATTAAACCTGTTTATTAGTATTTAATGCCTTTTAACGTTTAACCTTGAGCCTACTATTTATGGACTATTCTATAGAAACCGCGTCATTAAAAGAACTGCAATGTGATTGTATTATTGTCGGTGTTTATCAGGACTTGCAACTTTGCCCGTCTGCAAGCGTTCTTAATGACAACACTCAAGGCCTGCTGCGTAAACTTCTCGACCGTGGCGACATCAGTGGTAAAAATGGCGAGACCGTGTTAATTAATGCCATTCCCGACAGTGCCATTGAACGTATTTTGCTGGTCGGTTTAGGTGAAAAAGCCGCTTTATCAGGTAAAAATTATCGCAAAGCCCTGTTTGCCGCCGTCAATACCTTTAAAAAAACCACCATCAAATCCGTTGTATGCAGTTTAGCGGAAAGCGAAGTGCAAGGTTATGACTGGCAATGGAAAACCCGTCAAATCATCGAAGTATTCAGCGATGCTGTGTATCAATACACACTGACAAAATCCGACAAAACCACCGAAAGCCAACTGGAAAAATTAATCATTGCCGCACCCGATTTTGAATTAAGCCGCGCACAAGCAGGTTTAGCCCAAGGACGCGCTATTGCGGACGGCGTAGCCTATACCAAACGTCTGGCCGACTTGCCCGCCAACATTTGCACCCCCAGTTATCTGGCTGAACAGGCACTGAACATAAGCAAACAATACCGTAAAGTAGACGTTACCATACTGGAAGAATCCGATATGGAAGACTTGGGCATGGGCTGTTTTCTGGCAGTATCACGCGGCAGTCGCCAACCTGCCAAATTAATCAGCCTGAACTATCAAGGCGGCGAGCCAAACAGCAAACCTATCGTATTAATCGGCAAAGGTTTGACCTTTGACGCAGGCGGTATTTCACTCAAAACCGCCGCTGGCATGGACGAAATGAAATACGATATGTGCGGCGGCGCGGCAGTGCTGGGTACATTTGTGGCGATAGCAGAAATGGGTTTACCGCTGAACATTATCGGCTTGATTCCCACCTCGGAAAATATGCCCGACGGTGATGCCAATAAACCAGGTGACATTCTCACCAGCATGGCAGGTAAAACCGTCGAAATTCTCAATACCGATGCCGAAGGACGCTTACTGTTATGCGACACGCTTACCTACGCAGAACGTTTTAACCCTGATGTGGTCATTGATCTAGCCACCCTGACGGGCGCGTGTCTAGTTGCCTTAGGGCGCGTACCCAGCGGCTTATTGGGCAATGATGACATCCTGTGCAATGACTTATTAGCCGCCAGTGAAACCGCCAACGACAGCGTGTGGCGTTTACCTCTCTGGGAAGAATATCAAGAACAACTCAAATCTAACTTTGCTGATTTAGCCAATGTCGGTGGCAGAGACGCAGGCACAATCACCGCCGCCTGTTTCCTCTCGCAATTCGCTGAAAACTTCCGTTGGGCGCATTTAGACATTGCTGGCACAGCATGGCGTACAGGCGATAAAAAAGGCGCGACAGGTCGCCCTGTGCCGCTATTAAGTCAATACCTCATCAATCGGGCAAATGGCTGACATTAGTTTTTATATACTGCCGACCCAGTCACAACAGGAACGTTATTTATTCGCCTGTAAACTGATAGAAAAAGCCTATCGTAGCGGCTGTTTCTGCTATGTACTGACTGATTCGGCTGGGCAAAGTCAGCAACTAGACAACCTGCTCTGGACATTCAGAGCAGGCAGTTTTATACCGCACCAGCTTTATA
>JAUYBJ010000230.1 GCA_030693155.1 Methylococcales bacterium | reverse complement strand
GAAAATCCATCTTCGACACCATCGAAGTCTTCTACAACCGACAACGACTCCATTCTAACAATGGCTACCTGTCTCCTGTAGAATTTGAAAAGCAGCATAAAGCTGCTTAATAATGTGTCCTGAAAAGTGTTGACACATCATAAATTCTTGTTAAGATGTTGTCCAAGTTTAATAGGTATGTTTTTAAAGTTTAAAAACAATCAATGAAATAAACAAAGTTGAGCAATTTACTCAGCTACTAGGAGATTATATGCAAATCAAGTTTCCATTTGATTCATCCAAACCCGTGGTGGGTGAGGCAAGCATCGACATTGATAAGTCAACGCATGATGTTTTTTCTTACATCGGGGAACACTTTTTTTATAATTACCCTAAATGGGCGGTAGAAGTCATTGAGTTTGAGCCGCTGGATGGTAAAGACGTTTTTGTCGGTGCGACAGCAAAACAGATTCGTAAAGATGGCGGGGCAGCAGCAGAGTCCATTTTTAAAATCACTGATTATCAACCCGATTTTAAACTGATTTTTGAAGGGCTGACCGCCCCTTACAAACACATTTATTTATTGGAAAGTAAGGAACAGGAACAATTTACACGCTTGACTTTTCGTTTTGAATTATTAGAACTTGAAGTTTTTATGCGTCCGTTTGAAAAAATGATACGCTATGCCATCGAAGACGGTACTGAAAGTACCGTTGAAAATATTAAAAACTTAATCACTGTTGAATCTGATAAGTAAACAGATTTAACCTGCAATTTTTGGAGATTATTATGACTTTTGTTGTTGAAAAAGATAGCGGTCTTATTCCGCAAGTGTTGTCCGCCATTTTAGATCAGTGCGTTAACGGGATAACTTTATCCGACCCTGATCTGGAGGATATGCCTATTATCTATGCCAACAAAGCCTTTGAAGATCTAACAGGTTATAGCCAAGATGAAATTATCGGCCACAACTGCCGTTTTTTACAGGGTGAAGACCGAGAGCAAGATGCACGTTATCAGATTGCCGAGGCATTGAAAAAAAGTGAACCAGTCGATGTTACCCTACGCAATTATAGAAAAGACGGCACTTTATTTTTCAATCACTTAAAAGTAGTGCCTTTGTTCGACAGAAAACAGCGCGTTCTCTATTATCTGGGTGTGCAGTACGATATAACCGAACAGGTGAATGCTAACAATCAGATTAAGACATTGACTGAGTTGTTAAATAGCCAATAGTAATATTTTTACAATACTGGGATAACTTGTTATGAATCCGATAGAAAACGCTAATAATAGTGACAATTTGGCCTCTTTATTCGGTCTTGCTATGGTTGCTTTTGTTTTGTTGTTGATTATAGAAAAACGCAGACCGTATTTACGTTTTCTTCAACAAAACTACAAAGAATCGTTCGTGACCAATACCACAGCATTCTTGTTCAATAATGTCATTTTAACCGCCCTAAAAGCATCATCATTATTTTTGGTGGCGCAGCAATTTTCCACTCATGGCATATTAAGCAGCTTGCAAGAGGGCCCCATTAAATGGTTATTGGCGTTCCTGCTGTTTGATTTAGCCATTTATGCGTGGCACTTTGCCAGTCATAAATACGAATGGTTATGGCGGTTTCATAAAATACATCACAGTGATAAATGCTTTAACGTGTCTACGGGGTTTCGTTTTCACGTTTTCGACATCATGCTGGAAATTGCTTACAAATGTATCTTTGTTATTGTTATCGGTGTCGATGCGTATATCGTCCTGTCGATTGAAATTATTGAATTATTTTTCATCTTTTTTCATCATGCCAATATTCGCGTTCCCTTTGAAACCTTTGTTTCACAACTGATTATCACGCCGTCGCTACACAGAACTCATCATTCGACGTTACGCGCAGAACACGATAGCAATTACGGCATTGTGCTGTCATTTTGGGACAGGATGTTCAATACCCGCAACGAACTGGCTCCTCAGAATATCGGTCTGGATTTAATTGAAGCAGACAATTTTATTCAATTATTTTCGCTGGCATTTATTACCGAGCGCAAAATCATGAGGCTATTTGGCTGGATTCCTAAAGGTAAAAAATAACGACTATTGCCATGATAATTAAAACCCAAAAAGTCATTGCTACCAGTGAAATAACCGATCCTCTTTTATTTAAACAGCGGCGTAAAATCATCAAATCCCTGTTGGCGATAACAGGCGCAAGTATTGCGCCAGCGTGGGCAAATGATAATAAATCGGCGTGGCTGAATTTGCCTGAAAGTCAGTTCTCAGAAAAATTACTGACACCAACGCCTGCCGAACTGATTAAAAATTATACTAATTATTATGAGTTTGCCTTTAACAAGGAAGACTCCACCGAGTTGGCGCAAAGTCTTAGCATAGATCCGTGGTCGGTAGAAATAAGCGGTGCAGTAGAAAAACCGGGTAATTATCATCTGGAAGATATTTTGCGTCAGCAAACAATGGAAGAGCGCGTTTATCGGTTTCGCTGTGTTGAAGCGTGGTCTATGGTTGTCCCATGGATTGGTTTTTCGCTGGGTAATTTAATTAAAAGCGTTAAACCCCTGTCAACAGCACGGTTTGTAAAATTTACCACTATTGAACAATCTGATGTCATGCGCAATCAACGCAGTAATGCCATGCTCACTTGGCCTTATAGTGAAGCATTGCGTATAGACGAAGCCATGCACCCGTTGACTATTCTGGCAGTGGGGATGTATGGCGATGTATTACCGAAACAAAACGGCGCACCGTTACGCCTGATTGTGCCTTGGAAATACGGTTTTAAAAGTATTAAAGCCATTGTAAAAATTGAATTGCTAGAAAAACCACCACTGACAACGTGGAATCAAGCCGCCCCCAGTGAATATGGCTTTTACGCCAATGTCAATCCAGACGTACCGCATCCGCGCTGGAGTCAAAACAGTGAGCGGCAATTGGGCAGTCGATTTTTTTCACCACGCCGGCAAACAGAATTATTTAACGGCTATGGCGAACAAGTCGCTGCATTATATCGTGACATGGACTTACGGCATTTTTTCTGATGTTTGCACGCATAGATAAATTATGGCTCACAACATTGCTGGCGTGTTTAATTCCGCTGCTCTGGTTGTTTTTCGATATTGCTTTCGACCAATTAGGCTCAAATCCGATTCAGGCATTGCATATTCGCTTGGGTGACTGGGCATTGCGCTTTCTCTGGTTGACACTGGCGATTACCCCCATTCAAACAGTGACCAGATGGCGCGGTATGGCAGTGTATCGCCAGTTATTCGGTTTATACACGTTCTTTTATGCCAGCCTGCATTTACTGGCGTATTTGCTGCTGGATCACGTTCTGCAATGGCGACTTATCGGTATTGATATTATCGAAAGTTCTTATATCTGGTTTGGTATAGTGGCGTATATCATTATTTTGTTATTAGCCCTGACTTCATCCAAATGGAGTAAAAAACTGCTCGGCAAAAACTGGAAAAAACTGCACCGTTATATTTATTATGCAGCAGGTGCAGCCATTCTTCATTATTTCTGGCAACTGAAAGGCAATCTGGTTGAACCGTTGTTTTATTTAATTATCATCGGATTATTGCTGGGGTTTCGGGTCTTGGTCTGGCTGACCAATCGGCAGTTAAGCAAAATGATGATTCCCAAAAGTCGCGAGTAATTTGCTTGCGCACCAACTCAAGCCCGCGCACAAACCCACACATCCACACGCTCCACGCCTGCTTTTTTCAAGACATTCGCCAATTCCTGCACCGTTGATCCTGTGGTCATCACATCATCAACAATGGCGATATGTTGCGCCTGAATTGGTTTAATAACGGAAAAGGCATTTTTCACATTAGTGCGCCGTTGTTTAGAGGTGAGTGTTGTTTGATGCGGCGTATCACGATGCCGTATACAGGACTGCACATCAACGGGAATCTGTAATATTTTGCCCGCCGCGTTAGCAATTTCAATAGATTGATTAAACCCGCGCTCACGATAACGGGTTTTATGCAGTGGCACGGGTAAAAGACAGTCGGGCAGGGGCGCGTGGTGTTTAACACTGTCGGCTAACAACGCACCCAATAAGCGGGCATTTTTATACTGGGTATTGAATTTTAAGCCTGCAATCAAATAACGGCTTGCACCGTAATGCAGTAACGGCGCGTAAGTGACATCGTAAGCAGGCGGATGGCTTAAGCAACGACCACACAGCGGCGCGTCCATCGGCAACGCCCCTGCGCAGTGATAACAGCATTGGGTATTTTTTGCCAGTTGCGTATAACACGCATAACACAGGTCTAAACCCTGCCATCCCTCATGATTACAGAGAATGCAGGTAGGCGGTAATAAGGATTGCTGTATAATGTTAAGCCAGTTGTACACGTTATTCATTCATAATGGTTGATAACAGATAATAATCTCCACGAAAAACACGAAAGGCACGAAAATATCCAAAGAGATTTTCGTGCCTTTCGTGTTTTTCGTGGACAGTTTTTTTGTGCTTTTTAAAGTTGGAGATTAACACAGATGTCGCAAAACCCCGTACTACGCCACGATTGGCAACTCGATGAAGTGCAAGCCCTGTATGCACTGCCGTTCAATGATTTGATTTTTAATGCGCAAGTGGTGCATCGCGCCCATTTTGATGCCAATGAAATCCAAATCAGCAGCTTATTGAGCATTAAAACGGGTTCATGTTCGGAAGATTGCGGTTATTGTCCGCAAAGTGCGCGTTATGACAGCGATATAACGCCCGAAGCCTTAATGCCGATTGATAAAGTATTAGAAGCAGCACAAGCGGCTAAAAATCAAGGCGCGTCACGTTTCTGCATGGGTGCTGCGTGGCGTAAACCCAAAGACAAAGACATCGAGCGCGTGGTGGAAATGGTGCAGGGTGTTAAAGCGATGGGCTTAGAAACTTGCGTTACTTTGGGAATGTTGACCGATGAACAAACTCTGCGTTTAAAAGACGGCGGTCTGGATTATTACAATCACAATCTGGATACCTCAGAAGATTATTATTCCGAAGTTATTACCACGCGCACTTATCAAGACCGTCTGGATACACTGGCACGGGTGCGGGATGCAGGTATTAATGTCTGTTGTGGCGGTATTGTCGGCATGGGCGAAACCGACGTTGACCGCGCCAAGTTATTGCAAGAATTGGCCAATTTACCGAAACACCCCGAAAGCGTACCGATTAATATGCTGGTGCAAGTGGAAGGTACGCCACTCATGGGTACAGAAGCCCTAGACCCGATTATTTTTATTCGCACCGTAGCCGTTGCCAGAATCATGATGCCAGAATCGCGGGTGCGTCTGTCGGCAGGTCGTAACAATATGAGTGATGAAATGCAGACGTTATGCTTTTTAGCGGGAGCAAATTCTATTTTTTATGGCGATAAATTATTAACCACTGATAATCCGATGACCAATCAGGATTTAGCTTTGTTTGCCCGTTTAGGGGTGCGTACTGGTGGTTCCAGTTACGCCGCGTGATGCAAACTTTAAGCAATCATCTGGCAGAGCTGGCAAAACAAGGCTTATACCGTTCTCGAAAAGTTGTCGAGTCACCGCAAAGTATTTTGCTGCAAATTGATGGTAAGCAGTACATCAATTTTTGCAGCAATGATTATTTAGGCTTGGCGAATCATCCCGAAGTGATTAAAGCCTTTAAAACAGCGGTGGATACTTACGGAGTCGGTAGCGGTTCAGCGCATTTAATTTGCGGGCATACTTCGGCGCATCATGCCTTGGAAGAAGAGCTGGCGGCGTTTACGGGGCGTGACAGAGCCTTATTATTTTCCACGGGTTACATGGCAAATATGGGGGTTATTTCGGCGTTAGTCGGACGTAGTGATGCGGTTTTTCAAGACCGTTTGAATCATGCTTCGTTATTGGACGGTGCGTTATTATCAGGTGCGCGTTTTAAGCGTTATAGCCATAACGATACCGCGCACCTGAGTGAGTTGATGAGTCATTGTTCGGCAAAAAAACTCATTGTGACCGATGGTGTGTTTAGTATGGACGGTGATTTCACGCCTTTGCCCGCGTTGGTCGCACTTGCCACAGAGCATAAGGCGTGGCTGATGGTGGATGATGCGCATGGTTTAGGCGTGTTAGGACAACATGGCGGCGGCATAGTAGAACATTACGGCTTAGATCAACATGATGTTCCTGTTCTGATGGGGACATTAGGTAAAAGTTTTGGTACGTTTGGCGCGTTTGTAGCGGGTTCTGAGGAATTAATTGAAACGCTGATTCAAAAAGCCCGTACTTATATTTATACCACCGCATTACCTGCCGCTGTTGCCGAAGCAACCCGCGCCAGTTTAAAACGGCTCATTGCCGATGATTGGCGCAGAGATAAACTAAAGCATTTGACTGAACGGTTTAAATCGGGCGCAAAGCAATTGAATTTACCCTTAATGGCTTCTGACAGTGCGATTCAGCCGCTGCTCGTCAACGATAGCCATCAGGCAGTTACCATCAGCGATTTTTTGTTTGACAAAGGGTTTTTAGTCAGTGCCATTCGTCCGCCTACCGTTCCTAGAGGCAGTGCGCGATTGCGGGTGACGCTGTCTGCGTCGCACGAAGAAGAACACATCGACCGCTTGCTGGATGTGTTTTCTCAAATTCACACCTCATGAATGAACACGTTATGCCCAAGCTCTATTTTGAAACAGTCGGCACGGGCAAACCTGTCACTCTGGTGCATGGCTGGGCGATGCACAGCGGTATCTGGCGCGGTTTTGCCCAGCAGTTGGCAGAGCATTATCAAGTCACCTGCATAGATTTACCGTCGCATGGGCATAGTAGAGACGCGATTAATCGCGTCTCTACACCATTCACCTTGGAAGCGGTCGGTGACGCGCTGGTCAATGCACTGCCTGAAACGCCCAGTTGCTGGTTGGGTTGGTCATTAGGCGCAACTATCGTCTTGGACATAGCTCGCCGTTATCCTGAGCGCGTCAATGCGCTGATTTTATTGGCGGGTAATCCGTTGTTTGTCGGTACGGACGATTGGGCGGGTGTGCAGCCTGCGGTATTGGATGCGTTTGCCGAAAATTTAACGCTGAATTGCCAAGCCACTTTACTGCGGTTTCTTGCTTTGCAAGTCAACGGCTTGCCTGATGGTAAAGTGCTGTTAAAAGACCTGAAAGCGGCGATTATGGACTGCCCAGCACCCGATAATGCCAGTTTGCAAGGTGGTCTGGAGATACTTAAACACAGTGATTTACGCACCGCCTTAGCTGAACTTGAGATACCTGTGTCGGTGATTTTAGGTGATAAAGATACTCTCGTGCCTGTTGCTGTTGCTGAACACCTGGGCAGTTTGGGTATTGCGCCCCCAAGTATTATCAACGGCGCAGGTCATGTGCCGTTTCTTTCTCACCCGCAACAACTACTTGCCCTGATTAACCGTTTCATGGATGACTCATGCCCTTAGATAAAGCCAAAATTCGCCAGTCTTTTTCTGCCGCTTCCACGACGTATGACAGCGTTGCGCAATTACAAAGAACCATCGGTTGCGCACTGTTAGCGTCGATTGACCGTGACATCACAGGAACATTACTGGACATCGGTTGCGGGACGGGATTTTTAACCGCTGAATTAGTACGTTTTCATCCAGAACAACTTATCGCGCTGGATATTGCCTTGCCGATGTTGCAGGCTACGCGGAGCAGGCAGTGGGAACACACGCCCAGCTTATTGTGCGCGGATGCCGAATATTTACCGCTCATCAATAACAGCGTTCATCACGTCTTTTCTAATCTCGCTCTACAATGGTGTGGCAATCTGGGTGCGGTATTTACCGACATAAAACGCCTGCTTAAAGCTGACGGACAGTTCATTTTTTCTACGTTTGCGCCGCACACTTTACAAGAACTCAAAGCCGCGTGGCAGAGTGTCGATGACTACGCGCACGTTAATGATTTTTATAATGCCGAACAACTGCACGCCTTTTTACAGCAAGCAGGTTTTACAGATATTCACATCACCAGCACACTGTATACACCGCATTATGAGTCGGTCTTAACATTGATGCGCGAGTTAAAGCATATCGGCGCACACAACGTGCAGGTAAACCGTAACAAACATTGCACCACAAAAACCGCTATGCGGCGCATGATTGCCGCATACCAAACCGCGCATGAACTGAATGGCAAAATCCCTGCCAGTTTTGAAGTATTTATAGTGAGGGCAAGTTGATGAAGAACGCTTATTTTATTACAGGCACGGATACCGATGTCGGCAAAACTTATGCAACACTGGCATTCATGCACTACGTCAAACAGCAAGGTAAAACCGTTATCGGCATGAAACCTGTTGCCGCTGGGTGTACGCTACACGATGGAAAATTGAAAAATGACGATGCGTTATCATTACAAAAACACGCTTCAATACAGGTCGATTATGACTTGATTAACCCTTACGCCTACTTAAAACCCGTGTCGCCGCATATTGCAGGTGCGGATAATCCTGTCAATGTTGCCAGAGTGGGGCAGGTATTTCATAGCTTGCAGAGCTTGGCGGATGTGGTGTTAGTGGAAGGTGCAGGCGGTTGGTACGCGCCTATCAATGATCAGCAAGCAATCAGCGATTTGGCACACGCCTTGGCGTTGCCGGTCATCATCGTCGTCGCCATTCGTTTAGGCTGTATCAACCACACCTGTTTAACGTATCAGGCGATTCGCGCCTCAGGTTTACCTTGTGCAGGTTGGGTTGCCAACTGTACCGACCCCGCTATGCTCAACCGTGATGACAATATCACCACCATCGCAAGACTGATAGACGCGCCGTTGCTGGGCATATTGCCCTATCAACCACAGGCAGATTTTGATGAATTGGCAGCACAGTTATTGTTAAATTAATCGCAGTTAGGTAGGGTGGGCAAGCGTCTTTTTGCTTGCCCACCGATTATGCAGATTCAGCGTGGGCAAACGATAAAGCCGTTTACCCACCCTACAAGACTACCAACGACTACATCATTATTTTTTTAATCTTTTTCGTGCTTTTGTGTCTTTCGTGGGCAATAGTTTCTTGTGCGTAACATCAGGTATTACCTACCACACGCAGTTCAGCTAATTTCTTGATACCATATTGTTTATAATAAACAATTGTTTTAGCCCTTACTTCATATTGAGCGGCTATCGTATCCACAACAAGGAAACATGATGACTGCAACCCGACAAGCCCAACAACTCCTCGATTTTATTGATGCCAGCCCCAGCCCCAGTCATGCGGTCAATACCATTGAAACGCAACTGGCGGCATTTGATTTCAGCAAGCTCGATGAAACGGAAAAATGGACGTTGCACGCGGGCGGACGTTATTACGTTGTCCGTGATGATTCGTCTATTATTGTGTTTGTCTGCGGGCAAAAACCAGTAGCCGATACAGGTTTTAAACTTATCGGCGCACATACGGATTCTCCAGGGTTACGCATTAAACCTAATCCTGCCACCGCAATGGATGGTTTATTGCGCTTGGGTGTGGAAGTCTACGGCGGCCCGATACTGGCAACCTTTGCTGACAGGGATTTAAGTTTGGCAGGGCGGGTCAGTTATAAAAATGAGCAGGGCAAAGTCGCCAGTCAGTTGGTGAAATGTGATAAGCCGTTGTTGCGCTTGCCTAATCTGGCGATACACATGAACCGCACGGTGAATGAAGACGGTTTAAAACTGCATAAACAACTGGAATTACCGCTCATTTTAACGCGCTTAACAGAAGAACAATTACCGACTGCGTATTTTTCCAACTGGTTGCAACAGCAGTTAAGCATGGAAGCCGAGCGCATTTTATCGTGGGATTTGGCGGTTTATGATACCCAAAAAGGCGTATTGTGGGGTGCGGATAATGAGTTTTATGCCGACAGTCAACTGGATAATTTAGCCTCCTGTCATGCGGCATTATTAGCATTATTGGATGAAACCGTGTTGCAAGCCGACACCACCTTGGTGTGTGCGTTTTTTGACCACGAAGAAATCGGCAGTGAAAGTCATAAAGGCGCGGATGGCAGTTTTCTTGCTGATGTGCTGGGACGTATTGCCTTGGCAACGCAAACCGATAGCGAGGATTTTTGTCGGGCGTTGGCAAAAAGCACCATGATTAGCGCGGATATGGCGCACGCTTATCAACCCAGTTTTCCAATGGCGTATGATCCAGATCATAAAGTGCTGGTGAATCAAGGGCCGGTGATTAAAGTCAACGCAAACCAGCGGTACAGTACCACCAGCGGTTCAGACGCACTGTTTGCTGAATGTTGTGAACTGGCAGACGTACCGTATCAAAAATATTCTCATCGTAATGATTTAGGCTGTGGAAGTACGATTGGGCCTATGGCTTCCAGCCGCTTAGGTATTCATTGCGTGGATGTCGGCAATCCGCTGTGGGCAATGCACAGTATTCGCGAAAGTGCCGGTGTGTGGGATCATCATTATTTAATCAGCGCGATGCGGCAATTTTTTATAAGGTAGTCAACTACACACTCTTAAGTTAGACTTGAAACAATTTTAGTTATTTCATACGGCGGCACTTTTGCAGTCTTTACAATTTTTCTATTTATTTCGGCATTATCAAAACATAAAAAGCCTCCGTTTGCTCGGTGTTTTTTTGTGTGGCTTGTTGTGCTTGGCAGGTGCTCATGCAGATACCTCGCCTGTTGAAGAATACAAAATAAAGGCAGGGTATATATTTAACTTCACCAAATTTATTACTTGGTCTGAAGAAGCCAATACTGAGACCTTCAATATCTGCATTGTTGGTAACGATCCTTTTGGTGATGCAATCAATGGCATTGAACAGCATTCAGCGTTTAATCACCCTATCAAACTACTCAGATTATCAGCTATAAATCAAGAGCCGCATTGTCATATTGTCTATGTTGGTGCTGGGGGTAATGTTAAAGCAGCGACGCTTGGTAAGAATATATTAACGGTAGGTGAAGAAGCCCCATTTATCAAGCAATGCGGCATGATTGCTTTTGTTAAACAGCAGGACAAAATAAAACTGCAAATCAATTTGAAACAACTGCAAAAAAGTGGCTTAAAGGTTAGCGCGAAATTATTGGAAGTCTCCGAGCTTGTCCAAGGATGCGGCCATGATTAAACGCATCGCTGATTTATCCATTAAGAGCAAATTGCTGTTGATTGTTATATTTCCCAGTGTGGTGTCGTTGATGGCGGTGGCGGTATTTATACTGGTACTTGAAATCAGCGAGTTTCAAAAAATACCCGTGATGATTTATCAGCAATAGCCGCTATTATCGGTAATCGTAGTACAGCCGCCCTGTTGTTTCATGATCAAAAACTGGCGGAGGAAAATCTTGCCGTCATTAACTCCTTGCCTGAAGTACAGGCTGGCTGTATTTATGATGCTGAGGGTAAACTGTTTGCAGCATTGCTTAAAAACGAAGCGACTGAGTGGATGTGTCCTGTCGCTGTCGAGGGCTGGACAACCAAATTTACCGATACCAAATTGTGTGTCGTGCAAGCTATTATCGACAATGCGGAAAAGCAGGGAACGGTGTACATTCATGCTGATTTTGAAGCGGCATACTGGCGAAAAATACAGTTTGTCGGCATTTTGTTTCTGGTATTGATGGGTGTATCAATACTGACTTTCTTTTTATCTGCGCCGTTGTTAAAACTTATTTCAGCACCTATCAGTAAATTGGTGAATGCGGCTAAAGCGATTAGTGCCAGCCACGATTATTCGTTACGCGCTATTAAAGTAAATGAAGACGAATTAGGCGTGTTGGTAGATGCTTTCAATGACTTGATTGAGACGGTGCAAACGCAGAATTTAGCGGTGCTGGAAGCAAAAAATCGGTATTTTTTATTGTATGACGATAATCCGTCAATGATGATTAGTATCAATGCCTTAGGTAATATATTATCAGTGAATCAGACCTGTGCAGATCAACTGGGTTTAGACAGTGAAGATTTTAAAAATCACACTATTTTTGATTTTATTTACACAAGTGATATACCCACCATGAGTGCTTTTATTGAGCAGTGTCTGCTCAATCCTACACGGGTACACAAGCAAGAATTCAGACAAATCAGTAGTCAGGGGCAAATTGCCTAGTTGAGAGTGACCGCTAAATCGCTGGATCACGAACATCATGTCGATAATTTATTGTTAGTGTGCGAAGACATAACCGACGCGGGTGATCTGAGTGAAAAAATTGCCTATCAAGCCAGTCATGATGCCCTGACAGGGCTTGCCAATAGAAGTGAATTTGACCGCTATGTTAAAGAGGCAATAGAGCTGGTCGCTGTAGAAAATTCGGAACACGTTTTATGTTATCTGGATCTGGATTAATTTAAAGTCATTAATGATACTTGCGGACACCTTGCAGGTGACGAACTGTTGAGACAATTGGGTGAATTATTAAAAACACACATTCGCACACAGGATTTCATTGCACGTTTGGGCGGTGATGAATTCGGCGTATTAATATACTATTGCTCGTTGGCTGATGCGTATTCACTGTGTGAAAATTTGCGTGATGTTATCAAAGATTTTCGCTTTGGATGGGAAGGAAAAAGTTTTTCTATCGGCGTGAGTATCGGACTTGCGGTTATTAATAAAGCCAGTCCGAGTGCCGTTAATTTATTTAAAGAAGCGGATTCGGCGTGTTATGCGGCAAAAGAGAAAGGGCGTAATCGCATTCATGTGTATAGCCCTGACGATGAAGAGCTCGCTTTAAGACAAGGCGAAATGCAGTGGGTGGAAAAAATTCAACGTGGCATAGAAAATAATAGTTTCTGTCTTTACGGGCAACCCATTGTTTCCATTGCCAAGCACGATGAAGGTTTGCATTTTGAAACCCTGATTCGTTATCGTGAAGAATCAGGACATATTATTGCCCCTTACGCCTTTTTACCAGCGGCGGAACGCTACGGCTTAGCACCTTTACTGGATAAATGGGTCATTGGTTCCTTATTTGAATTTATTGCTACCACACCACAATTTTTAGAAAATTTGTCGTTATGTTCGGTTAACTTATCAGGCTTATCTTTTTGTGATGAAACCATGCTGGCATTTATTTCTGAACAATTTGAAACATGGAAAATACCTACCCATAAAATCTGTTTTGAAATAACGGAAACAGCGGCGATTGGTAATTTATCGTATGCGGTTAAATTTATTAACGCCTTAAAAGAGCGCGGTTGTTTATTTTCATTAGATGACTTTGGTAGCGGTTTATCATCTTTCGGCTATTTGAAAAACCTGCCTGTCGATTTTCTTAAAATCGACGGATTATTTGTCAAGGATATGTTGGATGATAAAGTAGATCTTGCTATGGTAAAGTCAATTAACGAAGTTGGACACGTTATGGGTAAAAAAACGATCGCTGAATTTGTAGAAAATGAAGCCATATTTAACCTGCTCAATGTATTGGGCGTAGATTATGCACAAGGCTATGGTATTGGAAAACCCGTCTTATTAAATGAACTTAAACTCATAAAACCCTTTATGGCACCGTCAAAATGAAACGACCCCTCTCATAGTCGCTATTGTTTATTGCTCTATAAGTCAGGCAATGGCTGAAGTTGATTATTTCTCCATGTCACCTGCTGAACTGGCGGCAACCTCTGTTGCTATTGCTACCGGAACACCTAAGCCCATTTTTCAGTCTGCCGCTGTGACCAGTGTGGTTACCGCTGAGCAAATCAAATCAATGGGGGCAACGCAACTGCATGAGGTATTGGAAACCGTGCCCAGTATTCATGCCAGTCTGCAAAGCAGCTCTTATGATTACAGCTATAGTCTGCGCGGCATCCGCAATGCCACCAATTCAGAATTGCTGATGATGGTTAATGGGACGCGTATTAATACGCCGTTTCGTGGCTCTACCATGACACATTTTGAATTACCTCTGGAGGCAGTTGAGCGGGTGGAAGTCATTCGCGGTCCTGGCTCTGCGTTATATGGTGGGGATGCGTTTGCGGGTGTCATCAACATTGTCACCAAAAAAGCCAAAGATATTAATGGCACAAAATTGGGGGTTCGCGCAGGGGATGCCAATACCCAAAGCGGCTGGGGACAACACAGTGCCGAGTGGGCAGGGTGGAATATTGCGACCAGTTTGCAATATCAACACACGGAGGGTGATCCCGACAGAATAATTAAAGCCGACTCTCAACCAATGTAGATAAGGCATTTGGTACACGCACTTCTCGCGCACCTGTTAAGTATCAAGGTCGTTATGAAACCTTGGATGCACACCTTAATTTACAGCGCAAACATTGGGACATTGATTTTTGGTCATTTAGTGCGTTGGATACAGGAACTCGCGCAGGTGCCAACTTAGTATTAGATCCTAATGGCGGAAGTGAGGGTCAACAATATCTGGGTGATGTCCGTTTTTCTACCGAAGATTGGTTGAAGGATTTAGAGTTGACCGCACATCTTAGCTATTTATATGCTGATTTTGGTGCGCAAGGTCAATTGTTTGCCGATAACGCACAGTTGCCATTAGTTAATGGTAACTTCAGTAATAACCCTGCGTTGCCAAAAACATTGTTCCCTAACGGCGTTGTTTCTGCGTTAGGGCGAATAGAGAATATCCCAACGATTGAACTGAGTTCAATTTATAAAGGCTTTGATGATCATGTGTTGCGCTTGGGTACAAGTTTTCGCTACGAACAAATTAGCACGCGCGAAGCCAAAAATTACGGCACCGGCGTGATTAGTGGTTCGCCTAAAGTAGTTAGCGGTGCATTAACCGATGTCACTTAGGTTCTGTTGACATTTGAAAGTTACATCCCCAAAACATGGCGATTTTGGGATGACATGAAAAATCGAATAGAACTGAGTGATGAAGAATGGCAAGCGATTTATAGCGTGTTACTATTGAATCCACGGGTTTATGTAGG
>JAUYBJ010000223.1 GCA_030693155.1 Methylococcales bacterium | reverse complement strand
TGAATGCTTTTTCGGTAAAATCAAACATTACAGACGAGTGTTTTCCCGATTTGACAAGCTCGCCAGAAATTACATGGGCTTTATTCGCTTCGTTTCCGCACTCATTTGGCTACGATGAAATGTCAACAGAACCTAATACCCAATACCTTATCCAGCAGTTTAAAAATAATAAAGGCAAGTGGAAATGCCCATAAGAAACAGCTTGCAACCCCTAGGCATTGCACGAGTAAGGCTTTTATACTAAACGCATCGTGGGGAAATAAAGCCACCGCTAATGTTCCCCATATTCCTGAGATACCATGTACGGACACAGCACCCACTACATCATCAAGTTGTAAACGGTCTAAAAAATACACGCCTATGCAGTAAAAAATACCCCCTGCAAAACCTACAATCACAGCAGCAAGTGGTGAAAAATGCGCGACACCTGCGGTAATGCTCACTAAGCCTGCAATACTGGCATTAACCGTTTTGGATAATAAAACCGATTGCTTCCTAACGGTCATAAATAATAATGCACCCAACGCGCCTGCACTGCCGCCCAAATGGGTATTAAAAAGAATCATGCCTAAATTATCGGTGGCTAAATTACCGATACTGCCACCATTAAAGCCGAACCAGCCCATCCATAAAATAAACGCGCCTAGGTTCTGTTGACATTTCGGGAATAGTCGTTCAGAAACAACCAGTTATAGATATATAGCAAAATCATAACTTACTGATATAGTTAGCGATTTTACCAAATGTCAACAGAGCCTAACACAACCAAACTTAAATTATGTCCTGGTATTTCGCGTACTTCCCCTTGTCTTGAATAGCGTCCCAAACGTGGATCTAATGCTATGATGCCTGCTAATGCACACCAGCCGCCAATGGAATGCACGGCGGTTGAACCCGCAAAATCAATAAAGCCCAGTTGTTTTAACCAGCCATTGTCGTTCCACACCCAATTGCCAAAAATAGGATAAATAATGCCTGATACGGCAGCACTAAAAAGTAAGTAAGCCGTAAAATGAATACGTTCAGCCACCGCGCCACTCACTATGGTTGCTGCCGTAGCGGCAAACATGGTTTGATAAGCCAGATGAACTGCTTTGCTACTGCTAAGTTCTTCAGGGAAAAATAGACTGCTTCCTATCCACCCTCCCAGACTATCGCCGAACATTAAACCATAACCTACTGCCCAAAAAATGACTGCCCCTAAGCACATATCCATGTAATTTTTCATCATCACATTAACTGAGTTTTTTGCTCGCGCCGCACCTGCTTCTAAAAAAAGCAAAACCTGCTTGCATAAAAAATACCAGTGCCACACATACTGCTGTCCATATAACCTGTAGATCACTCATTAAATTGCTCCATTGCAAATAAACAAAGTTAGTTATAAGTTGGGAAGCAAACAATATGTAAGAACAAGAACTGGATTTGTAAAGATAATAATGCCTTATTTATTAGGCTGTTAAGTTATCTTTGCAAATATGAAAAAGAGGGGGTAACACATAGTGGTGCAGAGCCATGCACCATTATTAGGTGCTTGCTTTTAAAACGTAGCCTTACTATATTGCCCGTTATGACTGCGCCAATGCGGTGTTAGTCAAAATTGTTATGTGTTAGTACATTGGATGTAGTTATATTTAGTGAAACAATGCGGGCAGGGTATGTGTGAAGTGTGCCGTTGACGCTGAGTTGATGGGGGCAAAAAATAGGCTTTTTGACCCCATCAATCGGTTCTGGCAATAACGATTATTTAGCAGGTGCAGGGCTAGCTTCAGTAGGGACTGGTGCAGGACTTGCTTCAGCAGGCGTAGCAGGTGCGACAGCTGGCGCGGTTTCGGTGGTAGCTGGGACGGGTGCTGGATTTGCTGCGGCAGGTGTAGCTGGTGCGATGGCTGGTGCGGTTTCGGTGATAGCTGGGGCAGGTGCAGGTGCAGTTTCAACAGCAACAGGCGCGGCTTCTGCGGGTGCTTTATCCTCCACTTTAATCAACCAGCCTGTTTCCTCGTGACACACGCCATCAATGACTTTAGCACTGGCATTCAGTCTAAAAAACTTGCCTGTGAATTCGGCAGGTATTTTTGATGTAACTTTATGAAAACTGCTGTTACTCTCGACAGTAAATGGAATGGCCTGATTTTTGACCGTCAGTTTAATGGTATCTTTATTCGTCCACGCGGGGACTTTAAAACTGAACGCGGTTTCGGGCGCAACCTGATGCTGTTCAGGCATTTTATATTCGGGTAGCGTAAAGTCGGTAAATTTCGGTTTATGACATTCTTTTGCCAGTTCTTCGGGGCTGTAGGCGAAAGCCGTGCCGTTCATTAACAGGAGTGCGGTAAGCAATACGGATTTTGTCAGTTTCATTATTATTCCTCGTGCAGAACTTATGTTTTTAATTATTAAAAGGTATTTGTTTATGACTACACGCCACTTTAATTATTTTTTACATTAAATTCAACTGATTCATGACGTGGTGTGAGTCATGATAGCCACAAAACCGAGCAGGTCTTGTACAATATCCCCATTGTAATTATTTTAGTGAGTGCGAAATGGCAGAGAGTTTGAATTATAAAAGTGCGGGCGTTGATATTGCCGCTGGGAATGAATTGGTGGAACGCATTAAGCCGATTGCCGCAGCAACCCGCACCGCAGGCGTAATGGCAGGATTAGGCGGTTTTGGTTCAATGTTTGAATTGCCCTTAGACCGCTATAAACAGCCCATTTTAGTGTCAGGCACCGACGGCGTAGGTACAAAATTAAAACTGGCGATTGATTTAAATACACACAACACGGTCGGTATTGATTTGGTCGCTATGTGTGTCAACGATATTATTGTGCAGGGTGCTGAGCCGTTATTTTTTCTGGATTATTTTGCCACAGGTAAATTGGATGTCGATACCGCCGCAGCTGTGATTGAAGGCATCGGTGCAGGCTGTTCATTAGCTGGTGCTGCGTTGGTTGGCGGCGAAACCGCTGAAATGCCGGGAATGTACGCCGATGGTGAATATGATTTAGCGGGTTTTTGTGTCGGTATCGTGGAAAAAGCCAAAGTATTAGACGGCAGCAAAGTGCAAGTCGGCGATAAATTAATCGGCATGGCTTCTTCTGGCGCACATTCCAATGGTTATTCGTTGATACGCAAAATTATTGCCCATAGCAATGCGTCACTGGATCAGGCATTTGGTGATACCACTTTAGGTGAATCGTTATTAGCTCCGACCAAAATTTACGTTAAATCGTTGTTGGCATTGCTGGAACAGGTCGATGTTCACGCCTTGGCGCACATCACAGGCGGCGGCTTAACGGAAAACCTGCCGCGCGTGTTGCCCGAAGGAATAGATGCCAATATTAACTTGAGTGCGTGGCAATTTCCTGCGGTGTTTCAGTGGTTGCAACAACACGGTAATGTTGCCTTGGCGGATATGTTGACGACGTTTAACTGCGGTGTGGGCATGATAGTGTGTGTTGCTGCCGAAGATGAGCAGGCGACACTGGATGCGTTGACTGCGTTAGGCGAAACGGTGTTCAGTCTGGGTGAATTAGTTGCCGCTGACGGCAAACCAAAAGTGAATTATTTGTAAGCTGGGTTCGAGATAAAATATTTTGTCCACGAAAGACACGAAAAGCACGAAAAAATAGAACGAAAAACGCCCCTTTACGGGGCGTTTTATTTTTACGCGGGAATAAAAATTATCAGGCTTCCAGTATCACACTGGCGCGGATTTTTTTCATCGCGTTTTGTTCCAGCTGTCTGATGCGTTCCGCAGACACGTTGTAGCGTTCTGCTAATTCATGCAGGGTGGCTTTTTTCTCGGCTAACCAGCGGCTGGTGAGAATATCTAAACTACGCTCGTCTAAACACGACAAGGCTTTGGCTAATAAGTCCTGTTCATGTCCTTCCCAATCGGCATTTTCAAACAATTCAGCGGGATCTGCGCCGTGTTGTTGCAGATAAGTTGCGGGTGCGGAAAAACTCTCGTCTGCTGATTCATCCATCGGCATATCAAAAGACATATCCCGACCGCCTAAACGCATCTCCATTTCATAAATATCGCTTAAATCAACATTCAAATCCTCAGCCATTGCCATTGCTTCGGCATTGGATAACCAGCCTATGTTCTGCTTGGATTTACGCAGATTAAAAAATAATTTACGTTGTGCTTTGGTGGTGGCAACTTTCACGATGCCCCAGTTTTTAATCACATATTCGTGAATTTCGGCTTTAATCCAATGCACGGCAAACGAGACTAAACGCACGCCCATATCGGGGTCAAAGCGTTTAACAGCTTTCATTAAGCCGACGTTGCCTTCTTGAATAATGTCAGGCATGGACAAACCATAGCCGCTGTAGCCGCGAGCGACATGAACCACAAAACGCAGGTTAGTCATCACCAATTCACGCGCGGCTTCGAGGTCGCCGTTATCTCTGTATTGAATAGTAAGTTCGCGCTCTTGTTCGGCTGATAGTCTGGGCATTTGCCGAACCAGATTTAAATAGGCATCAAATGTTCCGACCGATAAATTAATAGGTAAAGTCAATGCGTTACTCATGGTGTACTTCCTCTGGAAAAAACTTATTTTAGATATTAGCACTCTCACAAACAAAGTGCTAATAATTTTCAATAGGGGGAGGGGAAATCTGTGACGGTTATTAGTTACTGAATGTTACGCATGAAAAAGCAATAGTCCACGAAAAGCACGAAAGGCACGAAAAAATCAAAAGCTGTCATTAGGAGTCCAAAACACGTTTTGGAGATTTTTAAAAGCCCAAGTCATGCCTTTGACTCCGAATGATGGGCAGGTGGTGTATTTAATCTGTTATTTTATGACTGCCAGTCATTCACGCTGTTTTAACAAATTTAACCCATTACTATTTTTTACTCTTTTTCGTGCTTTTCGTGTCTTTCGTGGATAAAGATTTTCTTGTGTGTCATTAGTTATTCTGGTCGGGTGTGGCGCAGTTGAACAATTAACACTGCCCATGAACTGAATATGCCTAAGAAAGAAGCAATAGCCAGTAATTCTACCGTTTCGGTGAAACTTAAAAACACCAGATGTAAATCGCCTTCATATAATCCTGATAGTTTTTCCACAGGTTGTCTTAGGATAAGCATCAGGATGGCATTAATAAACCACGCGGATATGCCTGAAATAAAACCAATCCAGAAGCCTGTGTATAAAAACGGGCGGCGGATAAAGCCGTTAGTTGCGCCTACTAATTTGGAAATCATCACTTCATCACGGCGATTATTCAGTTCCAGTCGAATAGTGTTGCCAATAATAAACAATACACCGATGCCTATCATGAAGCTGAATAGTGCAGTGCCGCAGCGCGCGACTTCGACGATAGACTGCAAGCGTTCCACCCACTGCATATCCACTTGCGCATAATCGACTTCTTTAAATTCATCCAGCGTTTTAAACAACCGTTCCAGCTCTTGTTTATTTTGCAGGCTATTTTTAGGCAAGACTTGCAGCACAATTGGCAAGGGGTTTTTATCCAGCACGTCAATCGCCGCACCAAAACCGCTATAGGTTTTAAATTCTGCTAATGCCTGTTCCTTGCTGATGATTTTAACGGTTTGTACATTGGGATTTTGTCGGATGTTGTTTGCTAATTGCGCCGCGCTGTCATTGGCAACCTCATCATGAAGGAATAAGGAGATTTGATTGCTGGATTCTAAATTGGCCGTTAATTGTTGGATATTGATGACCATAATATAAAAACCGCTTGCCAATGCCATTGAAATAGCCAATACAGCAATGGTCATAATGGAAGTAAACGGCGTGGCAACCAAACGCCCCAAGCTGGAAAATAAGGCATGGGCATGATGATCGCGGTAGGAGTGTAATTTATCGACAAAATTACCGCCCGCCGTTCTGGTTTGCCGCGTGTCATGTTTAACAGGCTTTTTAACGGGGCGAACGGGTTTTCTTTTGACAGGTTTCATAAGACCAATTGACCATGATCCAGTTTTAATACACGGTGGTTCATACGGCTAATCAGGGAAATGTCATGCGAGGCAATCAATACGGTTACGCCAACTTGTTGAAACTGTTCAAATAATAGCATAATTTCTGCTGATAATTCGGGGTCTAAATTGCCAGTGGGTTCATCGGCGATAATCAGCGGCGGTTTATTGACTACGGCTCTGGCAATGCCTACCCGCTGTTGTTCACCGCCTGACAAGGCTTGCGGGAATTTTTTTTCTTTACCTGATAAGCCCACTTTATCCAGCGAAGCCCGTACACGGCGTTTAATTTCCAGATGCCCGAAGCCTGCAATCGCCAAGGGCAGGGCGACATTATCAAATACCGTTCTATCGGTCAGCAGTTTGTAATCCTGATAAATAAAGCCCATTTTGCGCCGCAAATAGGGCAGGTGTCGTTCTTTAACATGACTTAAACATTCTCCGTCCAAAAATATCTCACCGCGTGTGCAGCGTTCCATCACGGCAATCAATTTCAGCAGCGTGGTTTTACCCGCGCCTGAATGCCCTGTTAAAAAGGCACACTCACCCTGTTGCAAATGAAAACTGACGTTATTGAGTACATCGCCTGTTTCAGGGTAGCGTTTGCTGACATTATCGAACTTTAACATAGTGACCTGTTAATCTTTGACAAATAGGGCATCGACAAATAGTTCAGCATTAAAGTCTTGTAAATCTTCTATGCCTTCGCCGATACCGATGAAACGAATAGGAATGCCTGAATGTTTTGCCAGTGCGAAAATAACGCCGCCTTTTGCCGTACCGTCCAGTTTAGTCAGCACCAAGCCCGTGAGTTCAACGGCTTCATTAAATAATTTAGCTTGTGATAAGGCATTTTGTCCTGTGCCTGCATCCAGCACTAATAATACTTCATGCGGTGCGCTGGCATCCAGTTTGCCCATGATACGTTTTACTTTTTTCAACTCGTCCATTAAATTGGATTTAGTTTGCAAGCGTCCAGCGGTATCGGCAATAAGGACATCAATGCCTTTGGATTGGGCGGATTGTACGGCATCATAAATTACCGAAGCAGAATCCGCACCTGTGTGTTGCGCCACCACAGGAATATGATTGCGTTCGCCCCAGACTTGCAATTGTTCAACCGCCGCTGCTCTGAAGGTATCACCTGCGGCTAACATCACGCTATGCCCTTGGGCTTGCAGGCGATTCGCCAGTTTACCAATCGTCGTGGTTTTACCCGCGCCATTGACACCGACTACTAAAATAACAAACGGTTTATCCTGTTTAGGAATGTGCAGTGGTTCGCTACACGGCTTAAGAATGTCGAGCAGTTCTTGTTTTAAGGTAGCGATTAACAACTCACTGTCAGTTAATTGGTGTTTTTCCAGACGTTGCGTTAAGCGATTAATAATCGCCGTCGTGGCATCAATGCCGACATCCGCCATTAATAAATTAGCTTCAATTTCTTCCAGTAAATCATCGGCTAAACCTCTTTTACCGCCCAAGGTGGCGAATACACCGCCCAGACCTGAACGGGTGCGCTGTAATTGCGATTTAAGGCGTAAATATAGCGATGCAGAATCAGGTTCTACATAAGCAGGTTCAACGAATTTATCAACGGGCGTGAGGGGAACGCTAGTATCTAAAACAGGCTGTTTTTCTTCAGCAACGGGTTTAACTTCGGGTACTGCAACAAACCCATAACGACTATAAAAGCTGATGGCGATTAATGGCAACATCAATAACGCTGCGACTGCGCTGTGCGTGACTGTTACCCATAACGGCATGGATAGTCTAAAGCCGATAATGCCCAACACGATTTCGACAAATAATAATGCACTTAATACTAAGCCTGCTTTTCTCACCGCCTTGGGTTTATTGGCGGAGGTTGCATTGAGCATGACCAAGCCCAGCACAATAAAACACACCACTGCCAAGAGACGATGTAACCAGACAATCGCGATTTGCGCAGGTAAGGTGAAGACACCGTTTATGTCAAAAGCGTGTTCATAATCAGCAAGCGGCCATAATTGTTCAGTACACAGCGGAAAATGGGTACAGGCAAACGCCGCATTATTAACGCTGACCCACGCGCCTAACGTAATCTGCAAAAATAATACCACTATGGCAAAGCCTGCCAATAATCCACCGCCGTTTTGCTGTCTTACCAGCAGCCGATTAACACGCAAATATAACCAGAACAAGCACCACAGCGTCACCATGCCCAGTAAGAAATGCGCCACGATTAATACTGGCGCGTGAGTTATAACTGACCATAGTGCCAGATAGCCTTGTGCGTATATCAGCACCAGCAAGCTCAATGTAGAGAGCAGTGCGGTCATACGGTGGTGTTCTTCACGCCACGCCAATACAACCAGTAAAAGCATACCTGCCGTCAAGCCGATGGATGGATACCAGTGACGATTAGCGAGGATATTTTCCAGTATATTATTATTATCGACTGATAATGGCTCAGCACCTGATAAACGTAGGGTCGCGCCCAATACGACGATGATGAAGGCGAGCAATAGGCTCAATAGCGTTATTTTTCTAAACATTTTCTTTTTCCACTAACCGATTTGTGAAGCTCTTAACAGGTGCATGAGATCATTTTTAACTTTGTAAGGATCAAAGTCAGGTTCATATTGCATCATGATATTTCCTAAGGGGTCTATTAAAAATAACAGCCCGTCGGGAATGTTACCTGAACGAAGTGCGGTTATTTTTTTAAGCAGGTTTTCGCTGGGTTTAATTTTGATTAAATCAGACTTAAGCGTAGTTTCAGGGTTATCGCTGCCGATTAATTGTTTGTTTCGCGCTTCATCTAACGGATTTTCTTCATTCAGCAAGGTTTGAAACAGTGCATCATCAGCTGGATTGCGCGTTTCGCGCAACCGCCACAATAACGCATCTTTCAACCACCATTGCGCGGTATTTTCTGCGGGTACATCCTTGAGCATCAATGCTACACGGCGGGTGCGGGCAAATTCTTTGTTGAGCATCAAGCGTAATTGTTTGATTTTAAGCACTGCATGCAAACAAACCGCATTGCAATGTTCGGAAGGAATCACATTGGCAAGTACCCAATGCCCTGATAGTTCCGATAGATTAGCCGTAGAAAACGCATCGTAACCGATAAAATCACTAGCTTCGGTAGTAATGGGCGGGGTAATTAACTGACCGATATTGGTACTGCCTTTGACGAGCTCAGGATTTTGTTGCAAGCCTACCGCGATAAGATACGGCACGATAGTCATGCTGAAAATAACAATAATAAACAAACGATTTTTTTTCTGTTGCGAAGTAATCATGATTTTTTAAAACTGTAAACTGAAAATAGTACGGTGAGAGTGAATGCCAGAGCAAACCATTGTACGGCATAAGCCGTATGTTGTTCGGGTTGCATCAGGGTGCTGGTATGCCAGTCGCGTTTAAAACCATTGGGCAGTTCTTTGTCGAGTTCCAGTTGAAAACTGAATAAGGGATAGCCTGATTTTTGCGCCAATACCTGACTATCAACAACCTCTACCACCGCAGGGGAGGTGTCAGTCGGTATTTCTGCACCTGCTATTTTTATGCCTACGCTGGGGAATGTATTCGCTCGACCCTGAATCACGGTGGCTTCTGCGGTCATGCTTACATCGGGTAACTGGCGACGGTCTGGATTTGCCGCCAGCCAACCGCGATTTACTAAAATGGCTTTATTTTCGCTCTGCAAAATAAACGGCGTGAGCACAAAATAGCCCACTTTGCCGTCGCTAATCTGATTGTCGATTAAAAACTGGTGTTGCGCGTCATAATGACCTGCAACTTCTAATTTTTTATAGCGTAAGCGTTCTGCATTGTCCTCAGTTGCGACCGATAAGCGCGAAATGTCGGCGACTTGCCCCTGTGCCTGTTGCTGTAAAAATTCCCGTTTTTCATCTGCACGGTGTAACTGCCACATTCCTAAACTCAGTAATAATGGCAACACACACACAAAAGCCAGCGTTGGCAGGTTGGCAAATTTTGCGGTGTAACGCCCCATGTTAATTATCATGCTTTTTCTTCCAGCTATTGGCACAGAGCGCAGAATAAACGAGAATACCAGAATCCACTACTAACAACATCGTACCGTTATGATAAAAATCATCGTTATACTCGCTTTCATCCTGATTATTATTAGTCTTGGTTCTGCATTGTTTCATTTAATTCGACCTAAATCCGAAGAAGAATCTGAAAAAACAGTGAAAGCACTGACTTTTCGTATTGTTCTTTCGTTAGTGTTGTTTATTTTTGTTTTTATTATGGTTGCTACAGGGCTTTATAAACCACAAGGTATCGGTGCGGGAATGCTGATGCAAAAACCAGTAGCCACTGAAAATAACAAATAATTTAAAGACTCAGCTTAACGACTGCCAGTCCTTTAAGGACTGGCAGTCGTAAGTTGTTAGCAAATAAGTTAAAGACTCTTTCGACAAAAAAAAAGCGTTACCTGTCAGGTAACGCTTTTTTTGTTACAACTTATTTGTTTTACATTAAATAAACAAAGACAAACAAGCCCAACCACACTACGTCAACAAAATGCCAATACCACGCCGCCGCTTCAAAAGCGAAGTGATTTTCTGGTTTGAAATGACCTTTCCAGCTACGAAACAGCACGACACTCAAAATAATCGCACCGACGCAAACATGGAAACCGTGGAAACCGGTCAACATGAAGAAGGTAGAACCGTAAACGCCTGAACCTAAAGTTAAACCCATTTCAGTGTAGGCTTCATGATATTCAAAGGCTTGAAAAGTAACGAATAAAAAGCCTAAAGCAACCGTGGCAATCAATCCTTTAATCAGTTGATCGCGGTTTTTAGCCAATAAGCCATGATGTGCCCAAGTACAGGTCACGCCGCTGGTCAACAGAATCAAGGTGTTTAAAAATGGCAAGCCCCACGCGCTCATCGGTTCAAATTTACCACCTAGAGCAGCAGGGCCGTTGGTAGGCCATGTTGCTTCATAAGCTGAGTGTAATATCTCTTTTGTCGCCCCTGAACCTAACCAAGGCACAGACAAGTTGCGCGTGTACCACAGTGTGCCGAAGAACACCGCAAAAAAGACGATTTCTGAAAAAATAAACCACATCATGCCCATGCGGTAAGAGATACCGACTTCGTGGCTGTACATTCCTGTTTCGCTTTCGTGGGCTTGTAGCGTAAACCAGCCGACCAGCATGGTAATGAAAATCAGCAGACCGATAACCATCAAGGTAGGGCCAATTGAAGAACCATTTAAAAAATTTGCAAATCCAGCCAACATAGTCACCAGGCCAAGCGTACCAATGACGGGCCAGGTTGCTTTATGCGGAATGTAATAAGCGGCATTTGTTGTAGACATAACTTTCCCCTTTTACTTTTTTACTGATTTTTCAGTATTATCAAAAAATGTGTATGACAGTGTAATGGTTTTGTATTGCTCAGGTAGCTCTGGATTAATCACAAAACGCATCGGCATGGTTTTCGCTTCTTTCGGTTGAAAAGTCTGCTCTTCAAAGCAAAAACACTGAGTTTTTTCAAAATAACTACTTGTTACCGCAGGTGAAAAACTGGCAATTGCTCTGGCAAGTATGACTTTATCAGTCTTGTTTGCAGCATAAAAGTTCACCGTGTGGTATTCCCCTGGGTGAACTTTAAGCTGTTTTTTCTCGGCGCGAAATTCCATCGGCGTTGACTCATTCAGTGTCGTCATAAATTCGATGGTGATTTCTCTGCTCATATCGACTTTATAAGCCACTTCCGGGACTTTTTTAATGTCATCGGGTCGGTCGCGTTCTATCCATTTCCACTCACACAATACATCGTACAGGGGAACAAGCGCGTAACCAAAGCCAAGCATACCTACAGCAACGAATAGTAATATCCATGCTAATTTAGCGTTTTTTTTACTAACGTTGTTTTCATTCATTACGTAACCGCTTGCGTGACTGCGAACAGATAAACAATAACGGTGATAGCTATCAAAATCACTGCCGTTAAAAGATTTTTGTTTTTTGTTGTCATTAGATTTCCAACACATTGCCAGTTGAACTGGCAATGTGTTTCTTTACCTTAGTGATGATCCAAAACGTGTTCAGTCGGCACAATAGTGGGGGGTGTTTCCCATGTGTGATACGGAACAGGAGAAGGCAGTGTCCATTCCAGACTGTGTTTGCTGGCATCTTCCCAGACTTCGTCGGTTACTTTTTCGCCAGTACCGCCTTTGATGGTGTCAATGACGATGTACAAAAATAACAACTGGCTTAAACCAAAGATAAAACCACCGATACTGGAAATCATATTCCAGTCAGCAAACTGTACGGCATAATCAGGAATACGACGTGGCATACCTGCTAAACCTAAGAAATGCTGTGGGAAAAATAAGATATTCACCGAAATAGCCGACAACCAGAAATGCAGTTGACCGATTTTTTCGTTGTACATATGACCTGTCCATTTAGGCAGCCAGAAGTAACCCGCTGCCATTAAAATGAAAACTGAGGCAGGAACCAGTGTGTAATGGAAGTGAGCAACGATGAAATAAGTATCATGATACTGGAAATCAGTAGGCGCGATAGACATCATCAGACCAGTAAAGCCACCCATGGTGAATAACACGACAAACGCAATTGAAAACAACATCGGTGTTTCAAAAGTCATTGCGCCTTTCCACATGGTCGCTGTCCAGTTAAAGACTTTAACACCTGTTGGAACTGCAATAATCATAGTAGCGTACATGAAGTACAACTCACCTGCGATAGGCATACCCACAGTGAACATGTGATGCGCCCAAACGATGAATGAGAAGAACGCAATAGAGCCAGTCGCCCATACCATTGAGGCGTAACCGAACAGAGGCTTACGCGCAAATACTGGAATGATAGTAGATGCAACGCCGAAAGTAGGCAGAATCATGATATACACTTCCGGGTGTCCGAAGAACCAGAAAATGTGTTGATACAGCACAGGGTCACCGCCGCCAGCCGCATTAAAGAAGCTGGTGTGGAAGAATTTGTCAGTCAGCAACATAGTCACTGCGCCAGCAAATACAGGCATAACAGCAATCAACAAAAATGCAGTAATCAACCAAGTCCAAACAAACAATGGCATATCCATCAGCTTCATGGATGGCGCACGCATATTGAAAATAGTCGCGATAATGTTAATTGCGCCCATGATGGAGGAAATACCCAGCAAATGCACAGAAAACACAGCAAACGGTAGTGCTTTACCGACCGTAATCGGTTGCAATACTAACGGTGGATATAATGTCCAGCCGCCGTTTGGTGCGCCACCTTCCATGAATAAGGTACTGGCTAATAATAATACACCTGCAACCAACATCCAGAAGCTCATGTTGTTCATGCGCGGCAACGCCATATCTTTTGCGCCGATCATGAGCGGGATTTGCCAGTTTGCCAAGCCCACGAAAGCAGGCATAACAGCACCGAATACCATGACTAGCGCGTGCATGGTGGTCATGGAGTTAAAAAACGCAGGGTCTACAAACTGTAAGCCTGGTTCAAATAATTCCGCACGGATGACCATTGCCATTGCGCCACCGACAAAAAACATGGCGAGTGCGAATAATAAATACAATGTACCAATGTCTTTATGATTGGTGGTGATAATCCATCTTAACAGCCCCTTGGCAGGGCCGTGATCGTGATGGTCATCGGCGTGATGATCATCATGTTCAGCTACGACAGCAGACATATTCTATACCTCGAAAATAGTTAAAAAGGTTGAGCCGATAATAATTACTGACTTATTTTTTGTCGTCATCGTCATCATCATACACAGGCGTGATTTTATTGGGCTGTATTTCGTCGCCAATTTTGTTGCCCAAATCATTTCTGATATAAGTGATTACTTCAGCTAATTCATTATCTTTCAACTTAGAAAATGCGGGCATTTTGCTGGTACCTGCTTGCAGAAAACCGATTAACGGGTCAATACCGCCTGTGACTTTCGGACTTGCTGTTAATGCAGGAATCAAACCAGCTACGCCTGAACCTTCTATTTGATGACAGCCTACGCAATTTTTTAAATACACCGATTTACCGTGTGCCATCAACTGCTCACGATTTTGGTCACTTAAATCGGGTTTTTGTTTTTGTTGATCCAAGGTTTTTTTCACCCACGCATCGTAATCAGCCTGTTCCATAGCAATGACAACAATAGGCATAAAACCATGGTCTCTACCGCACAACTCAGTACATTGCCCGCGATAAACACCTGCTGTATCAACGTAAGTCCATGCTTCGTTAATGAAACCGGGATTAGCGTCTTTTTTCCAGCCTAAATCAGGCACCCACCATGAGTGGATTACGTCCCCTGAAGTCAATACGAAACGAATTTTTGTTTTGACTGGGATAACCAGCGGTTTATCAACATTTAACAGATAGTTAGGCACAGAGCGTGGATCAGCCCCTTTGGTACGGTGCGTTATTTCACTGGCTTCGTCCAGATGACTTTCAAAATGAATGTCGTTGTTCAGATATTTGTAATCCCAATACCACTGTTTACCAGTAATTTGAATAGTCATATCTGATTTCTGTACGTCATCCAGTTCCAGCAATGTTTTGGTAGCTGGAATCGCCATGCCGACTAAAATTAAGGTAGGAATAATTGTCCAGATAATTTCAACGGTGGTATTTTCATGAAATTGCGCTGCTTGATGCCCTTTCGATTTACGATGATAATAAATCGAGTAGAACATGGCACCGAATACAGCGACACCGATAAATACACAAATCCACAGAATTAACATATGTAAATCATAAATATCATGACTTACTTTAGTAACTCCCTGCATTAAATTGAGCTTGTAATCCGCTTGTGCTGCTTGTTGGCCTAAAGCCATTAAGGTTGCACCTGCGAAAAGTTTCTTTATTTTGTTCACGGAGCAGACTCCTCGTCAGTAGTTATAAACTCTTGTTGCTTTATATCATATCGTTGCGTAATTACACCCGTAGTAAATCTG
>JAUYBJ010000222.1 GCA_030693155.1 Methylococcales bacterium | reverse complement strand
TCGATAAATCCAGTGGGTTTGCCCATGTTAGATAGCCTCTTTTTGAACTGTGGCAGCTTGCGCTAACTCAATTTTTTTCAATGCGTCGCGGTAATCAACGGGCATTACTTTAACAAAACGCGGTAAATAAGTGTGCCAATTATCTAAAATATGTCGCGCTCGCTGACTATCTGTATAGTGCATATGATTTTGAATCAAACGTTTTAATCGTCGTGCATCATGGCGGGTCATATCGGACATGATCTGGACTAACCCGTGCATTTCCAGATCGCCGCCTTGATGTGCAGTCGCTTCCAGCATCTCATCTTCTATCAGAAGAGGCTCAAGTTCCACCATTGCCATATTGCACAGCTTATCAAAATCGCCCGCTTCATCTAATACATAAGCGACCCCACCTGACATACCAGCGGCAAAATTGCGTCCTGTTTTACCCAGTACCACCACCACGCCGCCCGTCATGTATTCACAGCCGTGATCGCCTACGCCTTCCACCACCGCAACCGCGCCAGAGTTACGCACGGCAAAGCGTTCGCCTGCCACGCCGCTGAAATAACATTCGCCGCTGATGGCACCGTATAACACCGTGTTGCCGACGATAATATTTTCTTCGGCTTTAATCGGGCAGTCTTTCGGTTGATAAATGGCGATACGTCCGCCGCTCATGCCTTTACCGACGTAATCGTTACCTTCGCCTTCAAGGTCTATGCTGATGCCTTGCGCTAAAAATGCGCCGAAACTTTGTCCCGCCGTGCCTTTCACATGAATGGCGATAGTGTCCTCAGGCAAACCTTTATGCCCGTAACGCTTCGCAACTTCGCCCGATAACATCGCGCCAAAGGTACGATTCACGTTATGAATCGGGGTATTAATGACCACAGGTTGCGCATTGTCCAGCGCGGGTTTAGCTTGGGCGATTAGCTCATGATCCAACGCGTATGCTAAACCGTGATCCTGCGTTTCGGTTTGATAAATCGCGGTATTCGCATCTGCTACGGGTTTATGAAAAATGCGGCTGAAATCTAAGCCGTGGTTTTTCCAATGGGTCAGCGCGGGGTTCATGTCCAATAAATCCGAACGTCCAATCAGTTCATTCAGATTGCGGAAGCCCAGTTTTGCCATCCACTGACGCACATCTTCGGCGACCATGAAGAAGTAATTCACAACGTGTTCAGGTTGCCCTGTAAAGCGTTTACGCAGTTCTGGATCTTGCGTGGCAACACCAACAGGGCAAGTGTTCAAATGGCATTTACGCATCATTAAACAGCCCGACACAATCAGCGGTGCGGTGGCAAACCCGAATTCATCCGCGCCCAATAACGCGCCGATAACCACATCACGACCTGTACGCAAACCGCCGTCCACCTGTACGGCAATACGTCCGCGCAGTTTGTTCAGCACCAGCGTTTGATGGGTTTCAGCTAGACCAATTTCCCACGGTAGCCCTGCGTGTTTGATGGAAGTCAATGGACTTGCGCCCGTGCCGCCGTCATAACCCGCAATGGTGACGTGATCGGCATGGGCTTTGGCAACACCAGCGGCGACCGTACCGACACCGACTTCTGATACCAGTTTGACACTGATACGCGCCGCTGGATTGACGTTTTTCAAATCGTGAATCAACTGCGCCAAGTCTTCAATTGAATAAATATCATGATGCGGCGGCGGTGAAATTAAACCCACGCCTTGGGTAGAGTGCCGTACTTTGGCAATCACTGGATCGACTTTATGACCGGGTAATTGACCGCCTTCACCCGGTTTTGCACCTTGGGAAATTTTAATTTGAATATCATCGGCATTGACCAAATATTCAGTGGTGACACCAAAACGCCCAGAAGCAACTTGTTTAATCGCCGAGCGCATGGAATCGCCATTCGGTAGCGTTTTAAAGCGTTCGGGCAGCTCGCCGCCCTCGCCTGTGTTGGACTTGCCGCCGATACGGTTCATCGCAATGGCTAAATTAGTATGCGCTTCGAATGAAATAGACCCGAACGACATCGCCCCTGTGGCAAAACGCTTCACAATCTCAGCGGCAGATTCCACTTCATCCAACGGCACAGGCGTTGCCGCTTCTTTGAATTTCATCAAACCACGCAAGGTCAGCAGGTTTTCGTTCTGCTCATCAATCAGGCGGCAAAATTCCGCATATTTTTCATAGCTGTTACTACGAGTTGCGTGTTGCAGCGTGCTGATACTGGCAGGTGTCCACGCATGAGCTTCACCGCGCAAACGAAATGCGTATTCGCCGCCCACATCCAGTGCATCACGGAAAAGTGGCGCGTTACCAAAAGCGATACGATGACGGCGACTGGTTTCTTCGCTGATTTCCGTTAGTCCCGCGCCTTCTGTGGTGCTGGTTGTGCCTGTAAAATACTGATCCAAGAACGGTTCAGCCAAGCCAATCGCGTTAAAAATCTGTGCGCCGCAATACGATTGATAAGTGGAAATGCCCATTTTGGACATGACTTTTAACAAGCCTTTCGAGGTGGCTTTGATATAACGTTTATGGGCTTCGTATTCAGACAGCTGAATGTCCGCACAGAAACTGGACAGCGTATTGAGTGCCAGATACGGGTTAATCGCCTCCGCACCGTAAGCCGCTAATAAAGCGAAATGATGTACTTCACGCGCTTCGCCTGTTTCCACCACCAAGCCAACTTTGGTACGCAAACCTTCGCGGGTCAGGTATTGATGCACCGCTGAGGTTGCCAGTAACGCAGGAATCGCAATATAAGCGGCATCAATGTTACTGTCAGATAACACTAAAATATTATTACCGTCTTCAACCGCGTGTTGCGCCGCGTGACAGAGTTTATCCAAAGCACTTTCCATGCCACTCGCGCCTAAATCAGCGGGATAACACAGGGTAACGGTTTTGGTTTTAAAGGCACCGTTGGTGCGTGATTCAATACGGCGAATTTTTTCCAAATCCTGATTACTTAAAATCGGTTGTTCGACTTCCAGACGTTTATGCGTGCCGCCCTCATCCAGACCTAATAAATTAGGACGCGGGCCGATAAACGACACCAACGACATCACCAACTCTTCACGAATCGGGTCTATCGCAGGATTAGTCACTTGCGCAAAACCCTGTTTGAAATAATCGTATAACATCCGCGCACGGTCAGATAATACCGCGAGTGCAGTATCAATACCCATAGAACTAATGGCTTCCTGCCCTGTTTGCGCCATTGGTTTGAGAATAAATTCAATGTCTTCGCGGGTATAGCCGAATGCCTGTTGACGACACAGCAAGGTTTCATCATCGGGAGCCATCGCCGATACTTCCGACGGCAATTTAGCCAGCATAATCTGAGTTTTATCCAGCCACTCTTCATAAGGCTGGCTGTTGGCTAATACCGATTTGAGTTCAGCATCATCAATGATACGACCTTGCTCGGTGTCGATTAACAGCATTTTGCCCGGTTGCAAACGCCATTTTTTAATGATTTTATGCTGGGGAATATCCAATACACCCATTTCCGAAGCCAGAATCACAAAATCATCATTCGTGACCAGATAACGCGCAGGACGCAAACCGTTACGATCCAAAGTCGCGCCGATTTGCCGACCATCAGTAAACGCAATTGCCGCAGGGCCATCCCATGGTTCCATCAGTGCAGCGTTATATTCATAAAACGCGCGTAATTTTTCATCCATTAATACATTGCCTGCCCATGCTTCGGGAATCAGCAACATCATCGCATGAGCCAGCGAATAACCACCTGCCACCAACAATTCCACCGCATTATCAAAACACGCAGAATCCGACTGCCCTTCGGCAATCAACGGCCATAATTTATGAATATCATCGCCCAATAATTTAGAGGCAATTGAATGACGACGCGCCGCCATGCCGTTGACATTGCCGCGCAGGGTATTGATTTCGCCGTTATGCGCAATCAAACGGAACGGATGCGCCAAATCCCACGTTGGAAAAGTATTGGTAGAAAAACGCTGATGCACCAATGCCAACGCACTGTCCATGCGTTCATCATTGAGTTCTGGATAAAACGTGCCGACCTGATTCGCCAGCAACATACCTTTATAAACAATCGTGCGTGACGATAATGACGGGATATAAAAAGCCGCGCCATGATTCAACCGTAAATCACGCACCGCATTTTCCACCTGTTTACGAATCACAAACAGCTTGCGTTCAAATGCGTCCTGATCCACGCAATCCGCACCACGAGCAATAAAAATCTGCCGAACCACAGGTTCAACCAATTTAACCGACTCGCCCAAGCCGTCATTATTAACCGGCACATCACGCCAGCCCAAAAACACCGCGTTTTCTTGCGCGATAAGGTTAATTAACAGGTTTTCGCAAATGCTCCGATTGCCCGTATCGCGTGGTAAAAACACCATACCGACCGCATAATCACCCTGTGCAGGCAAGGAAAAATCACACTCCACACGCAAAAAAGTATCTGGGATTTGAATTAAAATTCCCGCGCCATCACCCGCTTTAGGATCAGCACCCACCGCACCGCGATGCGTTAAATTAGTCAGCAGCTCCAAGCCCTGACGCACAATCGCATGACTTTTCTGTCCCTTAATATGAACAATAAAACCCACACCACACGCATCATGTTCATTGCGCGGATCATACAAACCTTGTCGAATTGGTAGCGTACTTTGATTCATTGATACCTCTAAAATCTATGAAGGGTTACTGTTCATGCCTTATAACCTATTATCAAGCATTCAATCAATACTTTACAACAGAGGGGTACACTTTGGCAAAACTGCTGAATTTTACAGATGAAAATCCAGTGCGTCACTTGATTTTTCAGGCGGGTTGGTTTGGCTTGGGTGGGCAATGGTGAAATTGATTTACTGGAACTGGAAGGTGGTAATTTTAATCGTATATTGTTAAATGTGGTTCTATGATGGCTTTATTGAGACAACAAAAATAAGAGTTGTTTTTGCAAGTCCAGCAATGTAGACTATAAGTCTCTTTTTAAGTATTGAAAAATTATGAACGCAATCAGTTTATTTGCCTGTGGTGGCATCGGTGATCTTGGTCTACAACACGCAGGTTTTGAGGTGCTTGTTGCTAATGAATTACTAGAAGAGCGTGCTGAGGTTTTTAAATTTAATTATCCAAGTACGCAGATGATTGTCGGTGATATAGCAGACAAACAACAGGAAATTATTGCCAAAACAAGGAAGTTGCTTGCAGGTCAGGCATTAGATTTAGTCTTTGCTACGCCACCTTGTCAAGGGATGTCAAAAAATGGACGTGGAAAATTATTAAATGCAATTCGTAAAGGTGATAAAGCAGAAATAGACACTAGGAATTTACTGATTATTCCAACTATTGCTATCTTTTTAGCAACAGGCGCACATACCTTAGTTTTAGAAAATGTGTCAGAAATGGAAAATACTTATATCCCCAATCCCAGTAAAAACGGTGAAATGATAGGTATCATCGACTTTATCAAACAATCATTAGGGGCTGAATTTTCAAGTTCAATTCGGGTTGTGGAGTTTGCTGATTACGGTGTACCGCAATGCAGACAACGATTAATTTCTATCTTCACCAAACACGAAAAACTTAAAAAGCATTTACAACTGTTTGGTTCGCTGTTCCCCATGCCGACTCACAGTAAAACAGGGCAAGAATTGCCACGTTGGCAAACAGTGCGTGATGCTATAGCTCATTTGCCGTCACTTGATGCCCGTCAACCTGCCACCGCAAAACATACAACAATTCAATATCACAGCGTGCCGCTGCTAGATGAAGCAAAGTATTTATGGGTTGCTAATACGCCACCAGAAAAAAGTGCGTTTGATAATCAATGTATCAATCCAAGTTGTTTGTTCGATAAAAATTTAACACATGGTGCAAGCAAAGATAAAAACGGGATTAATCGGTTTAATACCGAAACCCCTTTATATTGCATTAAATGTAATCATCTTTTGCCACGTCCTTGGGTTAAAGAAGGTGATAACTATCGGATTATGAAAGGTTATACCAGTGCGTATAAGCGTATGGGCTGGGATAATCCATGTAGCACATTAACTCGCAATTTATCTTATGCCTGTAGTGATAACAAAGTACACCCTGAGCAGAATCGTGTTTTATCGCTTTATGAAGCCATGATTTTGCATACGATTACGCACTATGCTTTTCATTGGCAACGTACGGATGGTAAAAAAGTCAGCGATAAATTGATTCGTGAACTAATTGGCGAAAGCATACCGCCTGCTGGCTTAGAAAAGATTTTTTCTCATTTAGCACTACTTTCAAAAGGAATTCCACAGTCGCCTAAACAGCCGAGTTTTGGGCAGCAAGAACTATGCTTTGCTTGAAATCAGATTGCCTTTGTTGTACTTGTTGAGAAAACTTATGTAGCGCGAGTCGTCTTTAACGACTATCCAGTTTTGATACATTTTTTCAACGCCTGAACGTGGCATGATAGAAACACTCGTTGTTCTGCCACCACCCTCTATAGGTTGAATGATTTTGCCCCAATCCTGTTCAGTCAACTTATTACCAAAGAAAACAGCAACAATTTGTGGTGCATTGGCGTGAAAATCCCACAGAATACCGATAAGATCATTAGTTTCTCGATGATGCGCTTTCCAATCATAGCCGCGTAGCGTATGAATTCGCGTATCCCCCATATCGGGTTTTTGAATACCCTTTTTGGCGCACTGTGTTGGTGTTGGAACAGATCCACAAGTTGCCTTGATTTCAAGCCCACCATGAGGAAATGGACTAAAAGGGGATTTATCCTGCAATTTACCTGCTTTTGTCAGCGTGTCGTAAAGTTCTCGACCTTGAGTATCCATCAGCAATAAATCAGGATAACCATCTTGGTGTGGATTACTAAGAAATAAGCCATCAGATTCTTTCGCTAAACTTCTGGCAAATAATTCACCGATAAAAGCCGAAAGATTACGCATACCTAAAATTGAAAAAATATCGACTGGAATATCAGTCATAATTTTTTCTATAACCGCATGAACATCGGTTAAGGCTCGCTCAAATAGCAATATATCCAAGATTATTTTATTACCGTTCCCTGAAACAAGGCAGGTATCGGCTGACTGATTAATCAGATAGCTCATTAGCCTGCTCCGATACTTTGGCAAAAAAAGAAGCTATATCTACATCCAAGGCATTAATTATTTGTTCTAAGGAATCTAAAGTAATGTTTCTGACTCCACGCTCAATGCCTGATATATAGGTTCTATCCAAATCAGCTTTATCAGCCAAGGCTTCTTGGCTCATATCAGCTAATTTACGAAAATGCCGTATTGTAGATGCAACAGCTTGTACTAATTTTTTTTCCATGTATTTACAATTAAAACTAAAATATAATTTTACATTTTCCTTTTATGTAGATTATTAGTACACGGACTATAAGTTTCTTTTTATGATTTACAGCTCTATGCTAAACGTTAGTCCTCAATTTTTGTAACATGAGGGTAATCAGGCGATTTTGTACAGCTGTAAAATTATGAACCTGCATTAGTCCACATTTTTGCAGTGTAATTAAGATGAACTAAGGTACGAAGCCCATCAATCACAAAAGATGGAATTCCTTGCGTCAGCCCATCTATACTTTTGCGGGAATTGCGTACTAAGCAACCACTTCGCTTAGCATATTCTGTGCAATACCCACGCTGATGATTTCAGCGAGATGGGCTTCGACGCAGGGGATGCCTGCTAATGCTAGGCGGTTTTGTCTGTCTTGGTCGATTATCCACACGGTAGAACCCATTGAATAAATGCTTTGAACAGAGCGGTTGATTAACGCGGTTTTGTAGTCATTAATACGTTTGTTGGCGAGTAAACACGCTAGTTGTTCGTCGGTGTAATAACTGTAGGCTTCGCGGGTGTTTTTCACTAAGGCTTCTTGTAATTTACGCGGACGTTCCAGTATTAATTTACGCGCGGCTCGTTCAATTTGCGTGGAGTCCAAACCTAGGTTTGAATTCCGATACATTTCACGCGCCAGTTGCTCTGCTTTATCAAACACCGCAAAGCTGTTGATTAATTGTGCAGTTTGTTGTGGAATCACGCCACCGAACAAGGGTTGCGCGGTTTGGTAAGCGGTACGCACTTGCGCAATTTGCACTTGCGCCAGTTCTACGGCTAATTCTTCCACCATTTCTTTGCGATCCATTGCCGCTAGGAGATGTTCAGCGGTTTGGGTTTTGTTTAACCACAATGGTAAGGCAACGTAAAAATGTTGGCGTTCGGTTGCCCAATTAGCCAATAAGTTACGCGCTTTGCTGGAGTTGGCGTACGCGGCGTGTTCTTCCAGCATTGCCAGAATAATCGCTTCATGCGCAGAGACTGCGTCTTCGGTCAACCGATGCAGCGCGACTGAGGATTTATCGTACAGTGCAGCTAAACGGTTTTCAGGGTCGTATTGGTAGGCATTACCGCCTGACATTCCGTTACACACGCCTTTACCAAAACCGCCGATGTTCAGCACTGAGCCGTTAGTCATGTATTCACAGGCAAAATCACCCACGCCTTCGACCACTGCCATCGCGCCTGAATTACGCACCGCAAAACGGTCGCCCGCTTCGCCGTTGATGAAGGCTTTACCGCCTGTCGCACCGAACAACGCGAAGTTACCGATGAGGACGTTATTGCCCAGTGTTTTAATACCACCACCCGGAGATTCAACGACTAATACACCGCCACACGCCGATTTACCGACACCGTCATTACAAGTGCCTTTGTGTTCCATGCGCATTCCGTCATTCATGAACGCGGCGTAACTTTGTCCCGCTGAACCGTGGGTGCGAATAATGACGCTGTCTGGGGCTAGGTAACGCCGTCCATTGGAATGGGTGTAAATGATGTTGGAGTCGTTAAGCTGTGCGTCACTAATCTTGTAATTCAAATAACGTTCTAAATCAATCGCCGCTTGACCGCCAACGGTTTTATTACGGTTATTCAGCTTAAAACATTTGCCTTCAATCACAATTTGTTGCTGATGCGCGGCAAGCCCTGCTTTGATTTGCTCGATGATGTTGTCGTCGATGGTGAAACAGGCTTCCAAATACACCGCTTTGTCGATTTTTACCACGTCCACGGGCGCAAGCATTTTGGTTAAATCCAACTGTCCGACCATGCACGGATGATTGATTAAGTGCAGTAATTCAGTTTTGCCGCGTAATTCCTGCAAACTGCGATAGCCCAGCATTGCCAGTAATTCTCTGACTTCATGCGCCAAGTTGATGAAATACTGCGCCAAAACACGCGGATCGCCTTTGAATTCTTCGTGCGCAGTGGTTAAACCCGCTGGGCATTTGATGTTACAGTTTTTCGCCATCACGCAACGCAACATCATTAATGCAGTGGTGCCGAATTCAAATGAATCCGCGCCTAAAATCGCCGATTTAACGACATCTAAACCGCTTTGATGTGCACCACTACAGCGCACGATGACTTTATCGCGCAAGCCATTGACGGCGAGAGCTTGATGCACTTCGGCGATACCGATTTCAGGTGAACGTCCGCTATTTTTCAAGCTGGTCACCGCCGCCGCACCTGTGCCGCCTGTGTTACCTGCGACGTTAATCACGTCCGCGCCTGCTTTGGCTACACCGACTGCAATCGTGCCGATACCTTCGGAAGAGACTAATTTAACACCGACTCGAACGCGCGCCGCTTTGGCATCGTGAATCAACTGCCCTAAATCTTCGATGGAATAGGTGTCATGATGTGGTGGTGGACTGACTAATTCCACTCGTGGCGTACCACCACGCAGTGCGGCAATTTCTACCGACACTTTCGCGGCAGGTAATTGTCCGCCTTCACCCGGTTTTGCACCTTGGGCAATTTTGATTTCAATTTCTTCGATGTTGGAATCGGCTAAATAACCCGCCCAAACCCCAAAACGACCTGAGGCAAATTGCTTGATTTTGCTGGAACGCAACGTGCCGAAACGACTGGAATGCTCGCCGCCTTCACCTGAATTGCTTAACGCGCCGACGATGTTCGTGCCTTGCGCGACCGCTTCATGGGCTTCGGCAAGTAATGCGCCGTGACTCATTGCGCCTGATGCTAAGGTGGCAGTGATTTCGTGTGCGGGTTGTACGTTACTCAAGGCAATCGGGTTACGCGCTTTTTGTATGGAAGACAAATAATTGGCTAATACATTGTTGCGGCTGGTAATGTGAATAACGATGGTATTTTCAACGATGACTGTATCGAACCGAATATCAGCAAAGCGGTTTTTAAAATGCTGAACTAAATTTTCCAAACGTTGATTGGAATCACGCTCCGTGAAACTAATGGCAAATTCATATTCATCGACTTGCGTGACACACAAACCGCGAATCAAGTAATTGACGTTACCGTGCAGGTTTTGCTTGCCTAACAGACGGTCAAAATCATCAACGCTTTCTGCGCCGCTGACATCGGCAGGAAAATCCATAATGTCACGCAATGCCGCTGGTCTGCTATCGCGTTCTTCGTAGAGATTTTTAGTGAAGCTGCGATACGCGGGCGTGATACCTGCGTTGTCGATTTGTTCAGGGGTACGTTTTTCGTAACCTGTGTCTAAATAGGCAATATCACTGGCTTCGGGTGCTTGTTCGGCAACGTATAAAATCGGCTCATCGGTCATGCGAATGTATTCACGCACCGCCGTATTGCCGTAGGAATGCCCCGCACCGTCCTGACGTTCTTTAAACAAACCCAAAAACGGAATGTCTTTTTCTTCACGCACCGTCAGGGCTTTGCCGTGCCATTCTGCCGCACTTGCCGCTATATCAGCATAACGCACACCGCCGACTGAGGCGTGAATATTGGGGAAATAGGGGCTTAATTTTGGTTCGTCGGTGTCCAGATAATTGGACTCGAAAAACTCACCGCCGATGTAACTTTCAGCGGTACACAAGCCGAATTTGCCCATCGTTTTCATCAACGATTTTTCCGTGCCTTTTTGGAATTTATACAGCACGCTTGCCCATTCCGCAGGGGCGTAATGGCTGGTGACACGGTCATGCACACTGAGCGGACATATCGCGGACGCGCCAAAACCTAAAATGGTGGCGACATCGTGCGGACTTGCCGCCTGCCCTGTTTCGGCAATCAGTGACGAGTTGAAACGCAAACCCTGTTTAACTAAATGCTGATTCGCGGCGGCAATCATTAATAACGCGGGAATAGCGGCGTGCGTTGCGCTGATGTTCGCGTCCGTTAAAATAATAATGCCTGTGTTATTGCTCGCCGCTGTAGCGACTTGTTCACACACCGCTGTGACTGCCGCTGTCAGGTTAGCTTCATTTTGTGCCGCATCGCTAAAATCAGGTGTGTACACCATATCCAGCGTGATGTGACTCACGACAGATTGTCTGCGGATTTGTTCTAATTGAGCGCGTTGTAAAATCGGCGATTCAATCACCAATTGTTTGCTGTATTCATCGGAAAAAGTCGGTTTTGCACCTAAGGCAACCCGCAAAGTCATACCATCGCTTTCACGAATCGAATCCAGCGGCGGGTTGGTGACTTGCGCAAAGCGTTGACTGAAATAACGCGACATCCCGCCTTCGGCACTGGACAGCGCGTTTGGCGCGAGTCCGTAACCCATTGCGGTCACTTTTTCTAAACCTGTCGCCAACATCGGATCCAGCAAGAAGCGGAAACTTTCCTGATTTAATGAATACGCCGTGTAGCGTTGGTCGATGTTTAAGCTGTGATTGTCCGCTAATTCGGCTAATTCAACGGCAGGCAGTTCGGATAAATGAATGCAGCGTTTAGCCAGTAAGTCGGTGTAGTCTTGCTCTTTGGCTAAACGTTCCAGCACTTCTGCATTATGGTAGGTTTCGCCTGTGCTGTGGTCAAAATACAGCATCCCGCCCGCTTCAATACGTCCGCGTTTGACAATATCCGCAGGTGGAAAATCAATTTGTCCTGCTTCGGACATCACGGCTAAATAATCGTGCGTTTCGACAGAACGCAGAGGACGCAAGCCCAGACGGTCTAAACGCGCACCGACTCGGATACCGTCATTAAATATCAACGCCGCAGGGCCGTCGTTCTTTTCTTCGTATAAGCTGAAATACTCCAGCATGGCGCGAACTTCTGGCGACAAAGTGGTGTCGTTTTCCCACGCAGGCGGCATCATGGCTAATACGGCGGTCACGATGTCCAGATTGTCTTCGTTAATACGGCGCGTTAGCGTTTGATCCAAACGCCCTGAGTCTGATTGTCCACAGGGAAAACAGATGTGTTTGCCGTGTTGTCTGGCAATGGCGTTTTCGCTGAGACGGTTTTTCTTGTCGGTGTTTAATTCACCGTTGTGCGCCATGTAACGGAATGGCTGTGCCATCATGGTGGCAGGGGCAGTATTGGTGGAAAAACGGGTATGGAAAAACAGGGTATGGATTTCGTGATCGGTATCGTACAAGTCAATGAAATACGGAATCACTTCATGCGAATTCAAACGACCTTTATAAACCTGAGTGCGTGAACTCATGGATAACGGATAAAAACCCGCTAATTCTTCACGCGTAAAACCTTCGACTTCAATATCCAGCAACGCGGCTTGAATATGGCGTTCAAATTCCTCATGCGTTGCGTCTTTTAATGTGTCAGGACGACCGAAAATAAACTGCTCAATCGGTAGTTGGGCTTTAATCGCCGCCGCATTCAACACGCTGTTATCCACAGGAATCACGCGCCGCGCAATAATCGACAAGTTGAAATCGTTAAAATGCCGTTCCACCAATTCATTGGCATCAGAATCATGATGGGCGTGATCTTCTGGATAAAAGAAGTTCGCTACGCCGAATTGACCAAGTTCCAATGCTGGATTACTGGTAATTTTGCGGAAAAAAGTCAGCGATAAATCAATATTGACACCCGCACCGTCACCGATACCTTCCGCGCTCATGCCGCCACGATGTGGAATGGTGCATAAGGCTTCATGGGATTTAGCCAATAAATCGTGCGTTTGTTTGCTTTGCTTGTGGGTAATAAAACCCACGCCGCAACTGTCCTGCGAAAGTTCTGCGTTATAAAGCATGGCTTGTTTATTGTTCCATCGGGGATTTTTAGTCATTATCCTGCCCGTTCTCTCATCGGTGTTGTGTATGTAACGTTTAGTGTCGTTTTTAGGTCGTGTGTGTGGTAGAGTCAAACGCATTAATTCTGCGTAGTGCTGACTATATTATCGTTTAGCGAAACCTGCTAATGGTAACATAACCAAGCTAATTTGTCAGGTATGCACTTCAATTTATCAAGCGAGTCGGTTGTTATGAAAGAAAATTTTGATGTCATCATTGTCGGTGGCGGTATGGTCGGTGCCGCTGTAGCGTGTGGATTGGGTGGTAGTGCTTTAAAAGTGGCAGTGCTGGAAAGCTCACCGCCTGAAGCCTTTTCCCCAGACCAGCCGCATGATTTGCGCGTGTCCGCGCTCAGTATTGCCTCGCGCAACATCATTGAAACTGTGGGCGCGTGGGACGGTATCGTTAATCGCCGCATCTGTCCGTTTCGCCGTATGCGCGTCTTTGAAACAGCGGGAGATACTGAATTTTGCAGTGATGATATTAAGTATCCTGAACTGGGTTACATCGTGGAAAATCGTGTCACGCAACTGGCTTTATTAGACCGCTTACAAGAATTTCCCAATATCGAGCTAATCTGTCCGACCGCTATCAGTAAAATCAACTACCGTTTAAGTGAACAACCTGAAATTGAACTGGGCGATGGGCGCGTATTGTCGGCAAAGGTGTTGGTGGGTGCAGACGGCGCACAATCGCGCGTTCGGCAAACCGTCGGTATTGGTCTGACCAGCTGGGATTATCAACAACACGCGCTGGTCATTTACATAGACACTGATTACGAACAACAAGATATTACTTGGCAACGTTTTGTCGCCAGTGGCCCGCAAGCCTTTTTACCGCTGACAGGACATTACGGCTCACTGGTTTGGTATAACTCACCCGATGAAATCAATCGCTTAAAAGCCTTGTCTTTTGATGATTTGAAACAGGAATTAATAGCCGCGTTTCCTGATTGCCTAGGTAAAGTCAACGCCATATTAGGCATTGCCAGTTTCCCCTTAACCCGCCGTCATGCACAAAGCTACGTTAAACAAGGCGTGGTATTAGTCGGCGATGCCGCACACACCATTAACCCGTTAGCAGGACAAGGCGTGAATATCGGTTTATTAGATGCCGCCGCCCTAGCCGAAGTATTACTGGAAGCACACAAGCAAGGGCTAGACATAGGCGATGTCAGCGTATTAAAACGTTACGAAAAAATGCGCCGCAATGAAAATCTGAAAATGATGACCGTGATGGACGTGTTTTATAACGTATTCAGCAACGACATTCTGCCCGTCAAATTATTACGCAACCTAGGTCTAGGCCTAGCTGAACGCATACTACCCGCAAAACATAAAGTCATGCGCGGCGCGATGGGGCTGGAAGGAAAATTGCCTAAATTGGCAAAAGGCATAGCGATTAATTAATCGAATTACAACGCCCATCTCCTCAGAAGATCGGCGTTGTAGTGTGCCGCAATAAATCTGCGTGAATTTAGGCGTGTAATCTTTACTGGCAAGTAAGACAGAGTTTGATTTCCAGTGTTATGAAATAACTATTTTTTTCAGTTTGTCAATTGAGAGCGACATAACCTGTCGTTACCGTGTGTTATCGTTTTGCCATTACCCAACACAACGGACATAACAATGGCAACAACCAGCAAAGAACACGACAAAACCGCTGTTCGCCTTACTCAAATTCTCATCAAACTCAACGACGGTGAAAAATTAGACCCACGCAAACTGGCAGCGGAATTTAATGTCACACTGCGCACCATTCAGCGCGATTTTTCAGAACGCTTCACCTACCTACCGTTTGAAAAAGAAAACGGACTGATTTCCCTACAACCTTATTATCTTGGCAAACTCAACAGCCACGATGTAGAACGCTTTGCCTGTTTAGCAGGCATTAAATCCCTGTTCCCCGTACTCAAAGACGATTTTCTGCGGGAATTATTTGATGCGCGTATTACCCAAGCCTATCTGGTCAAAGGGCATCACTACGAAGATTTAGCCAGCAAAAACCACGAATTCAAACTGCTGGAACAAGCCATTTTAAAACACCTCTGGATTCAATTTAGCTACAAAGACAAAACCTACCGCGCCCAGCCTTACAAACTGGTCAACCACAAAGGCATTTGGTATCTCGCCGCCATTGCTAACGACCAACTGAAAGCCTTTAGTTTCAGCCAACTCACCAGCATCATCATCGAATCCGAGCAATTTAACCCCGACCCCGCAACCCACCAACTCATCGAACAAGAAGACAGCATCTGGTTTGCCGACACCAAGCGCGAAGTCGTGCTAAAAATCCACAGCTCCGTCGCCCATTATTTTCAACGCCGCGCCTTACTCCCCAACCAGCAAATCGATAAAATCCTAGAAGACGGCAGTTTAATCGTCTCCTCCCGCATCGCCCACGATCATCAAATTTTACCGCTCATTCGCTATTGGTTGCCCAATGTGCAAGTCATTAGCCCCGATGAACTACGCCATAGCTTATTACAAGGCTTGCGGGAGTATTTAGGCAGTGAAAATACAGGAGTCCAATAGCTTTAGGGTTTAAGTGGTTTTATGTCTAAAAAGTACGATTATTTATACTTTGTTAAAAAAAATAATATAAAGCGACACAACCTGTCGTTGGTATGTTGTATGATGAATTTAATTTAACTTGCTAGGAAAAAATAATGGCTACATTCAATTTTTCAGGAACAAACGTAACTTGTCATACTTCTTGGGACGGCTTTATGCTTAGTTGAGCTATTTTTTAATTCACAATATGGATAATCACATCACATTCCTGCATTAATAATTGGGTTCGGCTACCGCCTCTATCCAACCTACCTTACTAATAAAAAATTTAACTGGAGAATTTCAATGAATACAGATGAAGCAACTTTTAACGCTTTATTACTTCAAGCCGAAACCACAAATTTCGATAAAGTAGACGCAATGGCGTATTTTTCAAATAAAGGATTAGCGTTGGAAGTCTTGACACGCCTTGATTATTTGTGGGAACAAACCGTTGAACTAGGTGGACAAATTCTAAACATTGGCAAAATTATCATTATGAAGCTAATTAAATTCATTACTGACAATCCCAGCATGGTGATTGGTGTGGCAATCGGTGTGGGAATGGGAGTATTAGTCAACATGATTCCTTTCATTGGTCAATTCCTAGCTCCCATTGTGACTGCTATCGCAGCAACTTACGGTGCGTTGAGAGGTCATCGACTCGACAAAGTGATGCGTGGCGAATATGTCGGCGACAGTTTAATGGAGGATGCAATCACTATTGCAAAAAAATTCTGGGCTTTTCTTTACGACATACTTAGTACATTAGCTTTAGAGCTGCACGTTATCGCAGGCTAAATCATGAAAAAACTTTCAAAAGCAGAATATATTCAAGCATTGGAAAAAGCCGAAGCCAGCGGTAGAGATAGAATTGGTGTATTTAGTGAAATAGGTATTCAAAGTTTGGGTGGCATTGGTTCAGGAGCGGCGGTTTCAGCTTTGCTAACAACAGCAGTTGCAACTACTTCAACTGTTACTGCACCTGTTTTAGGGTCTACATTTTTGGGTGGATTACTTGGTGCAGAAGTTCTAGTAACGTCAACAGCTATTGTTGCTGCACCTGTTACAGCAGTCGTCGCTGCTGGTGTTGGTGGTTTAGCATTATCTTATGTTTTAATTAAAATGGTCAAAAGCGGCTGGAATAACGATAAAACTCGTATTGATTACATTAGTAAGTTACGCGGAAAAATAACCGATTATGACAAAGTAGTTTCTAGTTCAACTGACCTTAATTCTAAATTGGCAAAATTAGCTGGCATTTATGCACTTTTGCTTAAACTTGATGTAATGGTAGTTGAAAAAGTACAAATGATGTTTGATGGTATCGCCAAAGGTGAGATTAACGCTGATTTTGCGCTTAAAAATGCGAAATCCATGCTTGAAAATGTTAGCAAATAGCTGGAATTTGTACCTCATCCCAGACTACAAACTACATTAGTGTGTTCTCCAATTAGCCCTTGTAGGATGGGCAAACGGCTCTATCGTCTTCCCACCCTGAATTGGCATAATCGGTGGGCAAGCAAAAAGACGCTTGTCCACCCTACCTAAATTAATAACTGGAAAATTAGCAAAATTTCATAAAATATTTAATAGGGGTTGTTTATATAATGAGCGATAAAGAAATAATTGTTAGTGATGATGAAATAATTTGGAAATGGAGCTATTCCATAGCTTTGGTATTTTTGGTTATTCTAATATCCAATATATGGAATAACACTACACTTAATCTTAAAGTTAATGGGTGGTCAACGGTTCAAGGTACAGTCATTAGTTCTGAGCTTAAAGAATGCACACACCAACGAACTAAAGCAACGTTTTTTATTGGAACTGATGGTCTCCTTCTTTCAAAAATAAGCTATAGATATTTGATTAATAATGTCACTTATACTGGAAATAAAATAAAAGATTACGGGGACAATTGTGAGGGTAATTTTTTTAATGAGAATGCTGAAAAAGAACTTGAAGATAAATATCGTACTAATGAAAATATCCTTGTTTATTTTAACAGTAAACAACCTAATAATTCCTTTATTTTTACTAAGGACTCCCTAGGAATTTTTGATTATATTATTTTCATTATTGCTCAGATATTTATATGTTTTATAATATTTTCCATTATTCAAGATGACATTGAAAATATTAAAGTTATTCTCAAAAAAGATAAAAAAGAACTAATATTTTTTCTTGCAAAAAATATATTAAATATATTGATTATAGGTTGGAAAAATATAAAAGAATTCGTTAGTAAACATATTAATAGATTACAATTTTAATTTTATCATCCTACTAACTAACTTACTGGGATTCTAAGCTCATCCCCACTAACACAGGAACTTCATGAGTATTCTAAACAAATGGTCATTTCAAAATTTAAGTGATGCAATTTTCAGCCCCAAAGCAAACGGCGTTGAAACTAAAATCGAAGAAATTAAACAAAAATTACCCACGCCTGTTTTTTGGTTGTTGGGTAAAACACAAGCGGGTAAATCGTCGTTAATTCGGGCTTTAACGGGTAATACTGCCGCAGAAATTGGCAACGGTTTTCAGCCTTGTACTCAACGGTCACAATTTTATGATTTTCCCTCCGTCAGTCATCCGATTATTCGCTTTTTAGATACACGCGGTTTGGGTGAAACCGCTTACGACCCAAAAGAAGATTTAGCGCAGTGTGCCAATCAAGCGCATTTGTTGATGGTGGTGATGCAGGCGTTGGATATGAACCAGCATGACATTGTCGAAGCGGTTAAAAACATTCACAAAGCACACCCTGATTGGCAGATTATCGTGTTGCAAACCACGCTGCATGACGGTTATGCAAATCATACACAGCAGCATATCGAGCCGTATCCCTATCAAAACACCCCGTTTCCCCCGATTGTTCCGCATGAATTGGCACAAGCCTTATTGCATCAACGCGATTGGTTTAAAGGCTTGCCTGTGCATTTTGTGCCTGTGGATTTTACCTTGCCCGAAGATGGTTTTGCTGTGGTCAATTATGGCTTGGATGTGTTGTGGGATGTGATTGAAACAGCGTTACCCAAAAGCGTTATCGGGTTGTTGCGTGCCAGTGAACAGCACAATGAATTATTAGATTTTCATGCGAAGGAAGCACACCCGCATATTATCGGTTATGCCTTGTTAAGCATGGGTGCGGGGGCAATTCCTTTGGTGGGCTTGCCGCTGGTGTTGGGTGTGCAAGGCAAGTTATTTCATAGCATTGCATCCATTTATAACTTGGAATTAACGCGCCGAATATATGGAGAATTTGCCGCCCTGATGGGGACAGGCTTTGTCGCGGGAATGCTAGGGCGCGAGTTGCTTAAAATCATTCCTGTTTATGGCTGGGCAGTGGCAGGTTTATATTCAGGGGCAATGACTTACGCATTAGGGCAAGCGTTTTGCGTGTATTTAAATGGCTTTAAGCGAGGTGCGTTACCTACGCATGATGAATTAAAGGAAACTTATGATTATGCGTTTGTTCATGCTCGCCAATTTCTGAAAAACAAGGAGAAGTAAAATGTCGGCGCGATTTTTTTCGATAATGATAGTGATTTTCGGCATTTTGCCACTGGCAGGGATTGTCGGTTTTTGTGGCTATTTTGGTGTATGTTGGTTATGGGAGCATCACTGGCTTTATCAGGCAGCTAGTATTGCGGCGATGGATATTGTATTGGTCGGCACGTTAGTTCGTTATCTCAGTGAAAAAATAAATACAGAAGATACCCTGTTTCCAATTACCGCTAATGCCAATTGGACAAATGACGAAGAATCAGCTTTTAAAGCATTGACAGCGGTGAAGCAACGCTGGGGAAATGAATCAGACTTACTAACGAACTCAAAAAAACTGTTGCGCTTGACTAATGATGTTTTAGCAACAGTGGCAACGCATTTTCACAAGGATTCAAAATATCCAATTTTATCTTTCCCGTTACCGTATTTATTCAAATTGATTACGCTGGTTTGTAATGATATGCAGCGTGAAATATTGGACAAATTTCCCGCTAGTCATCTCGTGAATATAGGTACTTTCTTACGAACCAAAGAAGTCGCTGATGACGTTTTGGATAAAAAATGGCTGTGGGGCATGAAGTCGGCATTATTTAATTTGCCCGTTTTTCTAGTTACCCGCACGGGTTCGGCATTAGCGATGAAAGGAGCTAAAAAATATATTGTCCCCGAAATTTTGCAATTTGTAGTCAGTAGGTATGTCGATATATTAGGCAAGTACGCGATTCAGTTATACAGCGGTCAAATAACCTTAGATGATATTGATCCAACCAGCATTTTAACGTCCGCTTCCAAAGCGGATAAAAAAGCGTGTGCAGAAAATGAAAAAACGCTTGAGCCATTACGCATATTGGTATTAGGTCAAGTTAGTTCGGGTAAATCGAGTTTGATTAACGCGCTGTTTGGTGAAGTAAAAAGCGCGGTGTCTGTGTTGCCGACTACGTCAGAAATAACGCCTTACACTTTAGAACGTGATGGTTTGCAACAGGCAATTATTCTGGATAGCGCGGGTTATGGCGGTTTAACAGATAACGTTTTGCCTGACGATTTAAAAAAAGAATGGATTCAAATTGATATTATTTTAATGGTGTGCAGTGCGTCCAATGCGGCGCGTAGTGCGGATGTGGCGCAGTTAAAGGCTGTCCGTGATTACTTTCAAGCGCAACGCAAGCAAGCTATGCCTGTGGTAATTGGTGTTGCCACGCATATTGACCGTTTGCGCCCACTGCAAGAATGGCAGCCGCCCTATAACATAGAAAATCCCGAACATATCAAAGCGCAAAACATTCGCGCTTTTTGTGAAGCGATTTCCAAGGATTTGAGTCTGCCGATGACCAATATTGTGCCAGTATGCCTTAATCCGCAGACTGAAATTTATAACGTCAACGAGGGTTTGATTCCAAAAATTTATGAACAGCTTAAGGGTGATGCTCAGCGGGTACGTTATTTGCGCTGTTTGCGTTATCAACAAGATAAAAGTTATTGGGAACAACTGGGTAAACAGGCATTAGGATTGGGGCGGGTGTTTTTCGGCTAACGTGCAGATGATGAGCTTGAGAATTTCCATACGCATCAAATTTAAGCATCAATAGAACTGCCATAAAAAAACCTCCGATGCTTTTAAAAGCGTCGGAGGTTTCGGCTAATTCAATACTATAAGAGTGTGCTAAAAGAGGTGTGTACTGATAATCACACTGTTCGTATTCAGCGCATTCTATAGTTAAATCGGATTAGGATACTGGGCTTTGATTCGCTTTAGCGATTTCAGCAATTTTGCCGAATGCTTCGATGTCGCGTACTGCGAGATCAGCTAATACTTTACGGTCGATGCCTACGTTGGCTTTATTTAAGCCATTGATTAAGCGACTGTAAGAAATACCGTACATTCTTGCGGCAGCGTTGATACGCACAATCCACAACGCACGGAATTGACGTTTTTTCTGTTTACGGTCACGGTACGCATATTGTCCCGCTTTGATAACCGCTTGTTTAGCAACGCGGTATACTCGGCTTCTTGCGCCGTAGTAACCTTTTGCTAATTTAAGAATTTTTTTGTGTCTTGCACGGGCTGTTACACCACGTTTTACTCTAGCCATGATTAGTCTCCTTGATTAACTGTAAGGCATCATGCGTCTAGCCATACGCACATCGGATGGATGAACACTCGCAGGTGCGCGTAGTTGTCTTTTTCTTTTGGTCGATTTTTTAGTCAAAATGTGGCGTTTGTGTGATTGTCCACATTTAAAACCGCCGTTGCCAGTACGTCTGAAACGCTTGGCAGCTCCACGGTTGGTTTTTATTTTCGGCATTTGTTTTGCTCCAATAAGGTTAAAATTAAAAATCCCTGAGAATAACTCAGCAAGGCAAAATGCGTTGGCCCTGAAGAATTACTCGCATTCTGTGAAGAATGCGGTGACTTGACAATTCCTATGTCAAGATAAAACAAAGCCAGACCTACCTAGTTGACAGGTCTGGCTCGAATGGGTTTTTATGGATTATTTTTTCTTTTTTGGGGACATTACCATAATCATCTGTCGCCCTTCCATTTTTGGAAATTGTTCGACTATTGCAAGCTCTTCCAAGTCTTTTTCAATGCGCTTCAAAACATCCATACCAATTTCACGATGCGCCATTTCGCGCCCGCGATAACGTACGGTGATTTTGGTTTTATCACCTTCATTAAGAAATTTAATCAAGCTTCTTAGTTTGACCTGATAATCGCCTTCATCCGTTCCCGGTCTGAATTTAATTTCTTTGACTTGAATTTGCTTTTGTTTCTTTTTGGCAATTGCCAGTTTTTTGTTGAGTTCAAACTGGTATTTACCGTAGTTCATTATCTTGCAAACGGGGGGATCCGCGTTTGGCGATATTTCTACTAAATCCAAGTCTGCCGCATAAGCAATCTGTTTGGCCTCATCCAGCGAGATAATACCTAATGCCTCACCCTCAGCACCTGTGACTCGAACCCGTCTAGCGGTAATCATGTCATTCAAGCGCGTTTCATCTTTTTTAGCAGCGATACCCTAATCCTCCAAAATTACAATTATTTTCTGTCGGCAATTTCTTGTTCTAAACGTTGTGAAAATTCACTGATTGCCAAACTACCTAAATCATCACCCTTTTGCGTGCGTACTGTAATACGTTGTAGTTCTAATTCATTGTCACCGATGATGACAAGATACGGTACACGCTGCATAGAATGTTCGCGGATTTTAAAGCCTATTTTCTCATTTCTCAAGTCAATTTTTGCTCTTATACCTTGCTGCTCAAATGTTTTTAGCACCTGAGTCGCATAATCCGCGTGTCTATCGGCAATAATTAATACTACTACTTGCACAGGTGACAGCCATAATGGGAAGGTACCTGCGTGTTGTTCGATTAAAATGCCGATAAATCTTTCTAATGAACCCAAGATAGCGCGATGTAACATCACTGGCACTTGGCGCGAACTGTCTTCGCCGATGTAGCTTGCGCCTAAACGTGCGGGCATGGAAAAATCCACTTGAATTGTGCCGCATTGCCATACACGACCGATGCAATCTTTTAAGGAGAATTCAATTTTAGGGCCGTAAAACGCACCTTCACCCGGTTGTAAATCCCACGCCAAGCCTTTGTTATTCAGTGCGAGTTCTAACGCAGATTCTGCTTTATCCCAAACGCTATCATCACCAACGCGATTTTCAGGGCGAGTGGATAATTTAATAATGACTTCTTCAAAACCGAAATCTTTATACACGGCAAACAGCATATCTATGAACGTGGATACTTCGTCTTGAATCTGCTCTTCGGTACAGAAAATATGCGCGTCATCCTGTACGAAGTTTCTGACGCGCATTAAGCCGTGCAGTGTGCCAGACGGTTCATTGCGATGGCACGAGCCGAATTCCGCCAAGCGTATCGGTAAATCACGGTAGCTTTTAACGCCTTGATTATAAATCTGGATATGGCACGGGCAGTTCATCGGTTTAACCGCATAATCACGGTTTTCCGAATGGGTGGTAAAAATCATCGCACCGAATTTGTCCCAATGCCCTGATTTTTCCCACAAGGTACGATCTACCAGCTGCGGGGTTTTAACTTCCGCATAACCATTGAAGCGTAATTTCTCACGAACATATTGCTCAACTTGTTGGTAGATAATCCAGCCTTTTTCATGCCAGAACACCATACCAGGAGCTTCTTCTTGAGTGTGGAATAAATCCAGTGTTTTGGCTAATTTACGGTGATCGCGTTTTTCAGCTTCTTCCAAGCGATGCAGATAGGCTTGTAATTCTTTTTTATCGCCCCACGCTGTACCGTAAATGCGTTGCAGCATTTCATTTTTGGCATCGCCGCGCCAATACGCACCCGCGATTTTCATCAGCTTGAACGCGCCTAATTTACCTGTGCTGGGTACATGAGGGCCGCGACATAAATCGGTAAAATCGCCTTGTTCGTATAAGGATAAATCCTGATCGGCAGGAATGGATTCGATAATTTCCGCTTTGTAGGCTTCGCCCAATCCTTTAAAGAACGCAACCGCTGCATCTCTGGATAATACTGAACGATGAATCGCAATATCCTGTGCAACCAACTCCTGCATTTTCTTTTCAATCGCCGTTAAATCATCAGGCGTGAACGGTCTGGAATAGGCAAAATCGTAGTAAAAGCCGTTGTCAATGACAGGCCCTATGGTGACTTGTGCGTCAGGGAATGTGTGCTTAACCGCTTGGGCTAATAAATGCGCAGTAGAATGGCGGATAACATCAACGCCGTCTGCGTCTTTGGCAGTAATAATTTGTAGCGCGGCATCCTGTTCAATCAATGTACTGGCATCGACCAACACACCATTTACTTTACCTGCCAGCGTTGCCTTTGCTAAGCCCGTGCCTATGGATTTGGCTATATCTAACACAGTCACTGCGTGGTCAAATTCGCGTAAAGAGCCGTCGGGGAGAGTAATAATAGGCATGATGATAACTTTTTTGGTTGCTACAACGAAAAAAGCACCGCCTGAGCAGTGCTTTATGTATTCTGGTAGGCACGAGTGGACTCGAACCACCGACCCCCACCATGTCAAGGTGGTGCTCTAACCAACTGAGCTACGCGCCTGAAGTATTAACTTCAAGCCCTGCATTATACTAATATTTTTTTGTTATGCAAACTATAAAAACTATTTTTGCATAACAATTGTGGTGACCAGTTAAGCAATCCATAACGAGTTAGCACCTAAACCTGTCGTGTTAATACTACTGGCAACCACGCCGACCAATTCCACCAGCGTATCAGTGATACCCGCATCTTGAAAAACAAAGGTATTGCCTTCGGAAATAAAACCCACCGTATTACTGCCTGTGATATTGGCTTGCAAGTAACTGAATACACTGGGCAAATGCGTTGCGGTAATAGTAAGCGGCACCGTATAGTTATTTATATCGTCAAAGCTGATAATGCCATTATTGATGCTGTGACTCATAATAACACCTGAATCAATGCCATTAACGGCAACTGCTTTAGCTGCAATAACTGTACTGACTAAATCAAGTTTATCCACGCCTGCGGTACTCACAACGCCTGTTCCTAATTTAAAGCCAGAGACCAGATCATAATTACCCATACTCGCCAGACTGTCGCCCGTAGCAATACGCACCGTATCAGTTGCGGCAATTGTTTCGGTAAGATTGTAACTATCTTTACCCAAACCACCCACTAAAGTATCAGCACCTGCGCCACCGATAAGCACATCATTACCCGCTTGACCACTGAGAATATTGGCAGCACTATTGCCTGTTAGCGTGTTGACATCGGCATTACCCGTACCGTTAATTGCCGCTGTACCTGTGAGCATTAGATTTTCAACATTTGCCGTTAAGCTATAGCTGGGCATCTCGAAAAACCTATAGTCATGGGATAATAATGATTAATTACCTATCGATGTATTACCAGCCATGATCAAAGAAAGTTTATTTGCCGCCGAAGAACGAGAAGCCAAGCTGAACAAGCTGGGTGATAGCTTGCAGCTCCTGGAAAAGCATGTTGATTTTGTAGCACTGGCGGCAGCGATTGACCGAGAGGCACCGCGTCCTGGCCTTGATCGTGGAGGCCGACATCCGTTTCCCACCGAGCTGATGGTGCGTGCTCTGATCATTCAGCAGCTTTACAACCTCAGTGACGAACAACTAGAGTATTAACTACTGGATTGCCTGAGTTTTCAGCGTTTTGTTGGTCTGCGCCACAGCAGCCAAATCCCTGATCGCACCACGTTCTGGACATTTCGGGAACGACTGCACTCAGCTGGAGCCAGTGAAACCCTGTTTGATGCCGTCAGTCACGAGCTGGAAAAGCACGGCTACATCGCCCGTGGTGGGCAAATGATTGATGCCAGCATCGTGCCAGTACCTAAGCAGCACAACCGAAAAGCAGAAAAAGAGCTGATCAAACAAGCCGCTACCCCCATAGACTGGTCGCCTGCCAAACGTCGGCAGAAGG
>JAUYBJ010000207.1 GCA_030693155.1 Methylococcales bacterium | reverse complement strand
CAAGCTATCACCCAGCTTGTTCAGCTTGGCTTCTCGTTCTTCGGCGGCAAATAAACTTTCTTTGATCATGGCAGGTAATACATCGATGGGTGATTAATCATTATTATCCCATGACTATGGGTTTTTCGAGATGCCCATAAGAGTGGGCAAGAAAAAAGACGCTTCCCACCTTTGTATGATTAGAAATACTACCCATTCATTCATGTGGCAATCATTGTTCTGCTTTCTATCTTTGGCACATTCTATTGCATTGAATGGCTCAAGTGAGCCATTGCATAACTTCATCTAAATAAATTCGACGGTATAAATAAATCTTCGAGGTTTTTAAGACTTTGCAGGTTTGAGTAATGCGTACTCGCCGACTTTTTGCAAACTTAATAATTCAGGTTATTTTTCAGAAGCCAATAAATACCAGTACGATAGGGTGGGAATTGGGGTATAACTGTGCTGATACCACACTCTGTGCGTCTTCAGATTATCCTAAACAGATTAACTCCTCATCATGCCTAAATCAGATAAACAAACCGACATTGAGCAAGCGTTAGAACTGAATACTCCTGTTAAAAATAGTTACCGCAAGTGGATGATTGTCGCGTTGGTGCTGATTGTACTCAGTGCGGTTGCGATAAAAATGCTGTTTTTCAGCAACAGTGAAGAAACGACTGCTAAATTTGAAACTGTGCCGATAAAACAGGGGGATTTAACCATCATCGTTACTGCTACAGGTAAATTAGAACCTGTTACCCAAGTGGATATTGGTATCGAAGTATCAGGTACTGCCGCTGAAATTAATGCCGATTTTAACGATCATGTGCAGGCAGGTCAGGTGTTGGCAAAACTCGACCCACGGCTGTTTGATGCGCGAGTCAAACAGTCGCAGGGCGCGTTAGATCAAGCCAAAGCCAAGTTAATTGATGCAGAAGCGACGATTGCCGAAAAAAAACAGGTGCTGGATTTTTTGCAGCAAGCGCGGCAGATGAGCGGCGGAAAATTACCCGCTAAACAAGAGCTGGTGACGGCGGAGGCAAATTTAAAACGCGCCATAGCGCAGGCAGGTATGATTAACGGCATGATTAAGCAGGCCGAAGGGCAGTTAAAATTGGATGAAACCAATTTAATTAAATCCAGTATCAAAACACCGATTACCGGCATTGTGCTGGATAGACAAATTGAAAAAGGACAGACAGTTGCAGCTTCGTTGCAAACGCCCATCATGTTTACCGTTGCCGAAAATCTCACCGAAATGGAGTTGCACGTTGATGTTGATGAAGCGGATGTCGGTAAAATCAAGCTGGAACAATCTGCCAGTTTTTCCGTGGATGCCTATGCTGATAAAACGTTTCCCGCAAAAATCAGCCAAATCCGCTACGCGCCGCAAACCGTCGGCGGTGTCGTCACTTATGAAACCGTGTTATTAGTCAATAATGCGGATTCGTTGTTACGACCGGGTATGACCGCAACCGCTGATATGACGGTGAGTGAGGCTAAAAATGTATTATTAGTGCCGAATACTGCGTTGCGTTTTAATCCCACGCAAGACGGCGATGCTGCCAAAAAAGAACTCAGTTTTGTGGAAAAATTAATTCCCGGCCCACCGCGTGCCAATAAACCGAAAAAAGTGCGCGAAAATAAGAGCCTGCAAAAACCTGCGCCGCAAATTTGGGTATTAGAAAATAATCAACCCAAAGCCGTTGTTGTGCAGGTCGGCTTAACCGATGGTGAAGTCAGCGAAGTCAGTGCGCCGCAATTAAGCGTTGATATGCCGGTGATTGTCGATACTTTGGGCGCGGTCAAATGAGCGAACCGTTAATTCAACTTAAACAAATGACCAAAACGTACGGCACAGGCTTGGCGGCAATGCAGGCGTTATGCGGTGTGGATTTGGCGATTGATAGCGGTGAATTTGTCGCTATCATGGGGCCTAGTGGTTCGGGTAAATCCACCGTGATGAATATTCTGGGCTGTTTGGATGTGCCGACCACAGGCAGTTATTTTTTTCAGGGCATTGAAGTGAATACCTTATCGCGCAATCAACGTGCCTTATTACGGCGGCATTATTTAGGCTTTGTGTTTCAAGGTTTTAATCTGCTATCACGCACTTCCGCACTGGAAAATGTCGAATTGCCGCTCATTTATCGCGGAATGCCTACCGCCGAACGCCACGTCCGCGCTAGAAAGGCATTAGACATAGTGGGACTCACTGGCTGGGAAGATCACTCGCCCGCTGAATTATCGGGTGGACAGCAACAACGGGTCGCCATTGCCCGCGCCATTGTCACCGAGCCAACCGTATTATTAGCCGATGAACCGACGGGTAATTTAGATTCTGCCCGCAGTCGGGAAGTCATGGAAATGCTGTGTGCATTTAACCGTGATTTAGGCATCACCATCATCATGGTCACGCACGAACCCGACATGGCGGAATACGCCAAACGCATTGTGCATTTTGTTGATGGTTTAATCGCCAGTGATAATTTAACGGAGCAGAAGCCATGATATGGAATGCTTTATTACTCGCCCTGCGTGAAATTCGCCGCAATCTATTACGCTCTGCGTTGACCACCTTGGGCATCATTATCGGTATTGCGGCGGTGATTATCATGGTCACAGTCGGCAATGGCGTGACCGCAAAAGTCGGCGAACAAATTTCCAGTTTAGGCAGTAATTTATTAATGATTAGAGCAGGTGGGCGTGGTTTATCAGGTACAGCAGTCAAACCGTTCAGCCTTGATGATGCCAAAGCAATCAGCCAACAAATCAGCCACTTAAACGCCGTCGCGCCGTCCGCTTCTAAAAGTACCACCGCTATTTTTGGCAATAAAAACTGGTCAACGACCATCACAGGCATCACCGAGGCGTATATTGTTGCTACTAACTGGGTGATTGGCGACGGCAGAGATTTCAGCCCATCTGAATTACGCTCTGGCGCGATGAGCTGCATTATCGGCAACACCGTGTGGAGAGAATTATTTGAAGAACAAGCCGCACTGGGCAGCAAAATTCGTTTAAACAGTTTGTCTTGTACCGTCGTGGGAATACTCAAAGCCAAAGGGCAAGCCTTCGGACGCGACCAAGACGACACCATTCTTATTCCACTCAGGTCATTTCAACGCCGCATTGCAGGCAATCAAGATGTCAGCATGATTTCCGTGTCGGTCGATGACGGTTTTGCCACGGAAAAAGTACAAAAACAAACCCAACAATTATTACGCGACCGCCGTCATATTGCAGGCAATGAAGACGATGATTTTTTTATTTTGGACACCAAAGAAATCACCGCCACCCTAACAGGCACAACCAAAATTTTAACCTCATTACTGGGCGCGGTAGCCGCCATCAGCTTATTGGTCGGCGGCATCGGCATTATGAACATCATGCTGGTGTCAGTCACCGAAAGAACCCGCGAAATCGGCACCCGCTTAGCCATCGGCGCGTTAGAACGCGAAGTGTTATTACAATTTCTAGTCGAAGCAATGGTATTGTCCTGTTTAGGTGGATTTCTAGGCATCGTCCTAGCCGTCATCTCCTCCATCATCATTTCCAAAGTTATTGAAGTGCCGTTTATCCTAGACGTAGGCATAATCCTCGTCGCCTGCGCTTTTTCTGCGGCAGTGGGCATCGTGTTCGGATATTTTCCTGCGCGAAGAGCGGCGCAATTAGACCCGATTGAGGCGTTACGGCATGAGTAACTATCTAGGTGAAAAATTGGCTTTACATAAAACGTGTGCAAGTTGAACATAACATCACAACAACACTGACGAGGATAAAAACATGACTCCAACAACACTTCAACTGCTAGAAAAAGTGGCAACATTACCCGATGTGATTCAAGAAGAAATTGCTTTGCAATGGCTAGACGACATAGAAAATGAATTGCAATGGCAAGCCACGCTGGAACAACCGCAACCAAAACTGGAGCAGTTAGCCCTAGCCGCTTTGCAACATAAGAAAATGCTAAGGTAAATTACTATGAAACAAAAGGACGCTTTGGAAATTTTAAAACAAGGACATAATGTTTTATTAACTGGTTTCGCTGGCAGTGGCAAATCATTTTTGTTAGAAAAATTTGCATATTGGGCAAGATATAATAATGAAAATATTGTAATGACCGCAACAACTGGCATTGCTGCAACTAATATAAATGGCAAAACTATACATAATTACAGCAACTTAGGCATTAGCGAAAGAATAGATTTGGAAAATCAAGAAAGAGTAATTTCTTTAGCTAACAACATGAGACAGCCTTATAAAAAGTCAGTTATTAACACTGATATTTTAGTTATAGATGAAATTAGTATGTTGCACGATTACCAATTGAGTGCGGTAGACAAAATAATTCGTACAATCCGTAATAATGATAGTCCTTTTGGTGGGTTGCAGGTTATTTTATGTGGTGATTTTTTTCAATTACCAGCAATAGCAAAAAAAAATGGAAAAACTAATTTTATTACTCAGTCAGATTCTTATATTAATGGAAATTTTAAAGTTTGTTATCTTGAAGAAAATTGGAGGCAACAAGATGAAAAAGACCCCCTTGTTATAATTCTTAATGCCATTCGTTCTAACACATTAAGTAACCAGCATTATGCTTTACTAGAAAAGCGTATAAGCACAAAATTATCAGAACAAAATACTACTAAGCTTTATTGTACACATAATCGTGTCGATTATGACAACAATAAAGAATTAAAACAATTAGCAACAAATAGTAGATGTTATAAATGGGAGGAAAATGGCGATGCAACAGAATTAAAAGGACTTAGAGAAGATAACAGAAATAAAATTGTCGAAAATTTAGAATTAAAAATTGGCACACTTGTGATGTTTGTTAAGAACAATCTGAATCTTGGTTATTCTAATGGCACTACTGGAAAAGTTGTTTCTTTCGACAATAATGGTTATCCAAATATTGAATTAAATAGTGGCAAAATATTGTATAGCATTAAGCAAGATGATTTTTACAGGGAAGATGAATATGGTAAACGGTTGGCTACCATTAAACAAATTCCTTTAAAACTAGCTTGGGCAATTACTATTCATAAAAGTCAAGGGATGACACTTGATAAGGCAATTATTGATTTAACTGACGCATTTATTCCAAATCAAGGGTATGTTGCATTATCAAGAGTTAGAAGTATAGATGATATTTCACTTATTGGATTAAATAGAAAAGCATTAACAGTTAGTAAAGAAGCCCTAAATATTGAAAATGAATTACAGGAAAAATCTAAGCAAGCTCTTGAATGCTTAACTATTGAAAAACCAGACAGCAGTGAACAAGTATTATCACAAAAAAATATTAAATTTATCGCCATACAAGCTATAAATAAATTTCCTTATGGGTTAATAAAAGATGCTTACAAGAAAATTAAATATATTTTTGAATATGTAATTATAATTAGTAAAAGTCCTGACATAGATAGAATTAAAATTGTAAATGTTACCATTGTTAATGGCTCATCCTTTCGACCAAACTGGAGGCGTGATATGCAAAGAATAGAAACAGATAAAGGTATATTTATTGATAATATAACTAAATACAATGGGTTTGATTGGAAATCAAGAATAGGTGAGTTTGTTACTGATTATAAAATAATCAAATCTTGTGGTTATAACTGGCTAAATAAAACCAATAACGAAGCACGATAGCACGATAGGATGTGCTGAGGTACGAAGCCCATCAATCGCGAGCGGTAATTACACAACATTAAGAGAAACTATCATGTCTTTATCTATTCAATTACCCGATAATTTAGAACAACAACTCAGTGTTTATTGCCAAGAACATCATCTTTCCATCAATGAAACGATACGCTTAGCCGTTGAACGCTTATTAACCACTAACCCGCCTTTAAGTCCTTATGAATTGGGCAAAGACGGTTTTGGTGCAGACCAAAGCCACGAAGGTGACATTGCTCAACATTCCAAAAAACTGCTAAAAGCACGATAGGACAGGCTGAAACACGAAGCCTGTCAACCGCGAATAATGAGCCTTCTCCATCAGCTCATGCTTATATCAACTTTAAAGCGACTAATTTTGTGTCTTTGACTAAACCTATTTTAAAACTCAATGCTGTTGTTATCAGTCTGTTGCTCGGTGCTTGTGCTGTTGGGCCTGATTATGTCGCGCCTAAATCAGATTTACCTAAGCAGTGGCATAACAGCACAGGGAATTCGCAGGTACTTAATGCGAAAGCCTTGGCTAATTGGTGGGCGACGTTTAATGATCCGCAGTTGTCGCGGTTAATCGAACGCAGTATTAACGGCAATTTTGATTTAAAAAAAGCCTTGGCTCGTATTAATGAAGCCAGAGCGCAACGCGGTATTGCTAAAGCCAATTTTTATCCAAAAATTAATTTCGGTAGTACCACAGGGGAAACTTATAGTGGTGCTACTGATAAGCGGAATGCGCGTTACAGTTTGGGCTTGGATGCCAGTTGGGAAATTGATATTTTCGGGCGTATTGCGCGTTCGGTAGAAAGTACGCAAGCGGCAATGGAGGCGACCGAAGCCAGTTATCAAGATGTGATGGTGAGTTTGGTTGCCGAAGTAGCGTTAAATTATGTGCAGATGCGCACTTCGCAAGCGCAGTTGATGGTCGCGGAACAGAATTTACTCGCGCAAACGGAGATTTATCAATTAGCGTTGTGGCGTTGGCAAGCGGGTTTAACCAATAAATTAGATGCGGAACAAGCGTTAAGCAGTGTTGAGCAATTAACTGCCACTTTGCCCAGTTTAAAAACCCAGATCGCAGAAAATCAGCATCAATTAGCGGTATTGTTGGGTGTGACTCCTGCCAGTTTGAATGCGGAACTGGCGATTAAGAAACCTATTCCGACCGCTAATTTAAAAATCGCAGTCGGTGTGCCTGCCGATGTGTTGCGCCAACGCCCTGATATAAGACTGGCAGAACGCGAATTAGCCGCGCAAACGGCACAAATTGGCGTGGCGACTGCCGCGCTGTATCCTCAATTTACTCTGAGTGGTTTAATCGGTTTGGAAGCCATAAAAGCTAGTAATGTATTTACAGCGGCGGGCTTGGTGGATAACGTATTAGGCAAAATGACGTTCCCCATTTTTAATGCAGGGCAGATACGACAAAATATCGCAGTCCAAAATGCCAAGCAGGAGCAAGCCTTAGCCACTTATGAAACCACGGTTTTGACGGCGTTAAAAGATGTGGAAAATGCATTGGTCGGCATGGTGCAGGAACAGCAACGCCTGAATGATTTAAACCGCGCCACGCAAACCGCGCAACGGGCAATGGCATTAGCACGGTATCAATATGAATCGGGTTTAACGGATTTTCTCAATGTTCAGCAAACGCAGCGTACTTTATTATCCTTACAAGAACAATCGGTCGGTAGTCAAGGACAAGTTAGCAGTTATTTAATCAGCTTGTATAAAGCCTTGGGCGGTGGTTGGAAAAATGTAAGCTAACGCGCGTAGCTTGGGTTGCGCAAGAGTTGCAACTACTTGAATGATGCGGCTCTGCGTCCAATTCTTCGTTCGGTAGCCATTTTTCCTCCACTTTAAGAAGCTGATTGCTTACATCAGTTAGTAACATGACGGCATTATGCGGTATAATTTACAAATAAACATTTCCCCGCGCTTTCGCGCATCCCCAAAGACTCCATACAGGTACATACATGACCAACGATGTTTCAACATTACCCTCTTTCCGTGATTTAGCACTGAGTGAACCTTTGCTAAAAGCACTTAACGATGTCGGTTATGAAACACCTTCACCCATTCAAGCTCAAGTTATTCCCTTCATGCTGCAAGGCAAAGACGTTTTAGGGCAAGCACAAACTGGCACAGGAAAAACTGCCGCGTTTGCATTACCGATTTTGTCTGGCATTGATTTAAAACAAAAAGACCCGCAAGTGTTAGTGCTTGCACCCACACGCGAATTGGCTATTCAAGTTGCCGAAGCATTTCAACGTTATGCTGCGCATTTAAAAGGTTTTCATGTGCTGCCGATTTACGGCGGACAAGATTACAGCACCCAATTACGTCAACTGAAACGCGGCGCACACGTTGTGGTCGGTACGCCTGGTCGTGTGATGGATCACATGAGAAAAGGTACGCTTAATCTCGACAAATTAAGCACTTTGGTATTGGATGAAGCCGATGAAATGTTACGCATGGGCTTTATTGATGACGTTGAATGGATATTAGAACAAATACCCGAACAACGCCAAATTGCGTTATTTTCGGCAACTATGCCCTCAATTATTCGCAAAATTGCGCAAAAATATTTGCACGAACCCGAACAAATCACCATTAAAGTCACCACAGCATCTGCGGAAAATATTCGTCAACGTTTTTGGGTGGTCAGTGGCGTACACAAACTGGACGCATTGACGCGCATCCTCGAAGTGGAAACTTTTGACGGTATGATTATTTTCGTCAGAACCAAAACGGCGACCGTTGAACTGGCGGAAAAACTGGAAGCGCGTGGATATTCAGCCGCCGCGATTAACGGCGATATGTCGCAAGCTCTGCGTGAACGCAGTATTGCGCATTTGAAAAACGGCAAACTGGATATTCTGATTGCAACCGACGTAGCGGCGCGTGGTTTAGACGTTGATCGTATCACTCACGTTGTCAACTATGACATTCCTTACGATACCGAATCTTATGTTCATCGTATCGGTCGTACAGGTCGTGCGGGTCGTACAGGTGATGCGATTTTATTTATTGCGCCAAGAGAAAGAAAATTACTCGGCAATATTGAAAAAGCCACCAAACAAAAAGTTGAAGAAATGGGCTTGCCGTCCACCGAAGTCATCAACAACAAACGTATCGCCCGCTTCAAACAAAGCATTACTGATACCTTAGCGGCAGAAGAATTGAGTTTCTTTAGTCAATTGCTGGAACAGTATCAACAAGAACACAATGTCAGTGCCTTGGAAATTGCCGCAGCACTCGCTAAATTAGTGCAAGGCGATACGCCTTTGCTGATGCAACCACCGAAAAAAGTCAAAGACAGCCGCGAAGACAGTCCGCGTCGTGATCGTGACGACCGTCCATCACGCGATAGAGGCGACAGAGCTGATCGTGGTGAAAGAGGCGATAGAGAACGCAAACCAAAACGCAGTTTTGGCAGCGACATAGAAATGGAAACTTTCCGTATCGAAGTCGGTCACGCACATGGCGTTAAGCCCGGCAATATTGTCGGCGCAATCGCTAATGAAACAGGCATTGATGGCGACCATATCGCCAGAATCAAAATCTCCGATACCTTCAGCACCGTTGAATTACCCGCTGGTATGCCGAAAGAACTGTTACAAGAATTGAAAAAAATTCGCGTAGCAGGTCAGTTATTGAACATTTCTAAAATGGACGGTAGCAAAATAGTCGAAGGCGGCGAGAAAAAAATTGATAAAACCAAAAAGCGCATGAGTTCAACCTCAAGACGCGCTAAGCCAAAAGAAGAATAAACAGTAGGTTGGATTGCCGCTTTTTGGCAACCTAACATTCTCTGGTCTTTGCGGTTTTAAACATTAAAAAGCCTCGGTTGTTTTTGCAATCGGGGCTTTTTTTCGTGCTTTTCGTGTCTTTCGTGGACAAAAAATCTTAGGTTATCTATCGTGCTTACGCACCAGTAAAAAATACACTGTCGGCGTGGCAATCAGCGATAACAAGACTGACAGACATAACGCGCCGATGACAGCAATTGCGAGTGGTTTTAGCATATCCGAACCGGCACCGATACCATAAGCTAATGGCAGAGAACCCAAGGCGGCGGCAAGAGAAGTCATTAAAACAGGGCGTAAGCGTCGCCGTCCTGAAGCAATCAATGCGGCTTCAATTGCCTGACCTTGTGCGACAAAATGCTGGACGGAATCGAGCATTAAAATACCGTTTTTTGCTACTACGCCGATGCCGATAATCGCGCCTAATAAAGACACAATATTGACCGATGTACCTGTGATGTACCATGCCAACACCGTTCCAGATAACGCCAATACTGAGCCGAACACGATAGCAAGAAGTTCATAAAAAGTACCAAATTCAATCAGCAATACGGTAAATACTAAAAACACCGATGCTAATAACACCACCAGCAAGTTGTAAAACGATTCTTGTTGTTGCTGATACAGTCCGCCAAACTCCAGTACATCCGCAGGTAGCGACGCATCTTTACTGAGTGTGGCTTTAATGTCGTCAATCGCACTGCCTAAATCACGATTTTCTAACCGTGCCGATACCGCCACCAATTGGCGTAAATCTTCACGGTGTAATTCCAGTTGCCCCTCTTCAATCACGACATCGGCAACTTGCGACAATTTCACCGTTCTGCCGTCAAGAGAGCGCAACGGTAATTCACGCAAGTTTTCGATTTGCTTTGTTGCATCATTTGCCATTCTGACGCGAATATTGACAATACGGTCGCCTTCGAGAATTGCCGATGATTTTTGCCCCAACATCGCCGTGTTGACCGCTAAAGCAACATCATTAATCGTCAAGCCGAAGCGTGCCGCATCATTGGAACGCACTCGCAAACTGAGTAGATTTGTTGCCAAATAACGCTAAATCAAGTAAAAACGCCCCACTAACACCGCAAACTTCCAAAAAAAACGATGCTTAACTTAACTCGAATTGACAAAAAAGAACGCTTAATGAGAGCCCTGACAGGTCTAACCCTGAAGCAGTTTGATGAATTACTGGGTGATTTTGATAGCGCGTATGAAAAAGCCTTGGATGCGGACAGAAGCAAACGGGGCTGTGAGCGTAAAAAAGGGGCAGGGAAAAAGCCAAGGCTGGCAAACGCACGACTGAAGTTATTTTTTGTGCTGATTTATCTGAAATGCTATCCGACTTATGATGTGTTGGGAATGCTGTTTGATCTCGACAGTGGCAACTGTTGTGATTGGATAAAAACGTTTGCTGCCCGTTTTGGAGACGACGTTGGGCAAAAAACAGGTGTTGCCCGCACGCAAAATCCGCAGTGTTGACGAATTTTTACAGCTTTTTCCACACGAGAAGGATTTGTTGATTGACGGTACCGAGCGCAGAACCCAGCGTTCAAGCAATGCAAAAACCCAGCGTAAACATTATTCAGGCAAACAAGGCTGTCACACGCGTAAAAATCTCGTGATGGCGAACCCTGAAAAAAAGATATTGTTGCTAAGCCCTACCAAGGCGGGTCGTTATCACGATAAGAAACTCTTTGATAAAGACACCTCCTTTCGATTCATTCCGCCCGACCGAACTCTTTGGCTGGACAAAGGCTTTCAAGGCGTTCAACGCCAACATAAAAACGTGATGATGCCCAAGAAAAAGCCCAAAAACGCTCAATTGACGACCGATGAAAAAGCAGAAAACCGTGTCATTTCAGCCCTGAGAATGCCCACTGAACACGTTTTTGCGGGCTTGAAACGCATGAATTGCTTGCGTCACGTTTACCGTAATCGCAACGGTCAAGATGATCAATTCATCTTTTTGAGTGCTGGTTTGTGGAATTTGAATTTAGCGTGCAGATAATTGATAGCTTCACGGGGCAAGGGACTACATTTTAATTATTTGGCAACAAGTCTACTGTATCGACTCAGATTGCTATAGGTCGCCCTGCCTCGCAAGCAAATCAACCCCATCAATAAAATCCGCAAAATTTTTTTGTGGCTTGGGAAGGCTGGTCATTTTTTCTAAAATCGTTTCTAGTAGTTGCATGGAAATCTTCTCTTCATCGGGTGCTGTTTGTTAGAAACGACATTGTCCTCTAAATTTAAGATTTCCTCTTTTCTAAAAACTGTCCGAACTATTGTAATTTGGATTAAGGATAAAAGGCTCTGAAATAATAAAAAGTAGGTTATATCCCATAATTTTTAAGGTTTTTAAGTTATCTAACGCAGTTTATTTTTTTTATTTTATTTTATAAAATATTGATATATAAGAATTAATATGTCAAATCAGTTTGGTGGTACGATTCGTGCTTTTAATGGTGGTTAGCCCATAATTAATGGTTTTTTTAATCCCATTAATTATAAATTTTCACCACCACTCTACGGAGATTTGTATGTCAATTATCGATCCTTTTTCTATGGTAACGGGTAATTCTGGATCAGCCAGTTTACCTAGCACTCAACCCAAGAATGGCTTAAACCGTTTTTTATCAGCGGTGAAAAAAATCACCTTCCGTAAGGCACTGTTGAAGCTGCATTTATATATTTCACTTTGGTTAGGCGCGTTTTTAGTATTTGCTGGCTTAACAGGTAGTTTATTGGTTTACGACCACGCATTAGATAAGTGGTTGAACTCCGATATTATGCTTGTAGAACCTTTCGGTGAACAACCACGCGCTATTATTGATTTAGTGGCGGTAGCAAATCAGGCATCACCGATCAAAACCGCGCCATCCCATTTGCAATTCCCATCATCCCCTGATGAAGCTTTGATCGTTAGATACCAAGTACCAGCAGAAGCAGGACACAAAGGACATAATCATCATTTTCACGAAGTGATGGTTAATCAATACACTGGAAAAGCAATTGGTGACAGAGATAGCTTTAACACACTGATGACCACTATTTTGATGCTACATTTCAATTTGTTATCGGGTGAAATGGGTCAGCTAATCATGGGTATTACAGCGGTATTAACTCTGGTTTTAACTATCACGGGTATTTATTTATGGTGGCCTAAACTCAGCAAAATTAAACAGGCGTTTGTGATTAAACGCAATGCCAGTTTTACCCGCTTTAATTTTGATTTACATAAAACAGTCGGAATTTATACCGCTATTGTGATGTTTGCCGTTAGTTTGTCAGGTGTCAATTTTAATTTGCCGCAAGTTTTCAGACCAGCGGTAAGTTTTTTTTCACCGCTTGATGGCATGATGGCTCCTGTTAAATCGGAGACTGATAATGGTGTAGCAATTACGCCTGATATGGCTATTAATATTGCCCAGCTTGCGATGCCTAATATTACAGTGCAACGCCTTTTTTTTCCCAGTAATTCAGCCGCCGCTTATCAGGTGTCTGCTCGTCAGTCAGATGAAATCCGTTCTAAAGGATCGACAATGATTTGGATAGATCAATACAGTGGCAAGGTGCTTAAAATTCGCGACCCTCATCAATTCAATGCGGGCAGTGCCTTTATTAATCTACAACTTCCTTTACATAACGGTGAAATCTTAGGTCAAACTGGCTGCGTTTTAGTGCTTGTTGTTGGCTTTGCACCGCTGTTATTAATGATTACAGGTGTGATTCATTGGTTAAAAAAACGTAATTCCAAGCGTGTTCACAATGCTCGCTTAAAAGTTCAATAATTCAAAATAAAAAGGAATTTCAAATGTTTGGTCACAAATCTACAATTAAAAAATTAACCTTGGCTATTTCATTAGCTTTGCCATTTGGTCTATACGCGGCAGAAAAGGATGTTGATAAAAAGAACGAAAAAGTTACCGTAGCTTCATCAACTACTGGCTCTAAAACAACACAATTGTCCGAAATAACAGTGACTGACTCAGGAGTTAGCAAAGGATATACCGCCAATCGTTCAAGAGTTGCGACCAAAACTGATACCAGACTTCAGGATACACCAATATCCGTGCAGGTTGTTACCAGAGAAGTTATTGATGATCAAGCGTCAAACACAATACTTGATGTTGTCAAAAACGTGAGCGGCATACAGGCACCGCCAGGCGGCTATTATGACAATTTTTATATTCGGGGCTTTTCAACGTCAGTCGATACTTACCGTAACGGTCTGAAACTAAACTCTATGCGTGGCGTTCCTGATATGGCTTTTGTTGATCATATCGAAGTTGCTAAAGGCCCAAGCTCAATGCTTTATGGTCGGGTTCAACCAGGTGGGCTTGTTAATACAGTTACTAAACGACCTCAAGCTCAGGCGGCTTATAGCATTCAACAAAAATTTTCAAGCTGGGATAATTATCGAACCGTCATTGATGCGACAGGTGGGATTAATGCCGACAATACACTGAGGTATCGAATCATGGGGGCTTATGATACGGGTAACTCATGGGTTGATTTGCAACAGCACGACAATCTAGCGGGTTCAATTAATTTGTCCTGGATACCCTCCTCACGTTTTGAACTGAATATGCAGATAGAAGGTTACGATAAAAAAATGACCAATGTTGCCTATACCGCGCAGCAAATACCTGTGCCGACTGGCAGAAATCGTCCTTTAAATTTACCCAGAAACTGGACTCAAAACGATCCTGTCATGTGGTCAAATTATCCTGCGGTCGAAAAATCAGCCTTGTTCAGCTACGACTGGACTTTCGCCTTCAATGACAATTGGAAATTAATTAACCGTTTTGGTTATTCTATAATTGATGACACGCAATCAATGATGACACCGTTAGCATTTACACCATCAACAGGCTTAATGACCCGACGCATTAACTACAATGTTATTGATCGTAACGTACTAACAACCAATCTTGACTTGATTGGCAATTTTTCGACATGGGGTGTTAAGCATAAATTGCTGACAGGCTTTGATTACACTTATCACCGTACGACTTACAAAGGCTATCGGCAATCTGGAACTTTACCGACTCCAGGTGTACCAGCACTTAATGTCTACGCTCCGACTTATGGCAACGTCAATATTGCAACATTAACTCGGACTATTAATCCATCGTTGTCAAACATTCTCTACTATCAGAACATGGATAATCCTGGAGTTTATATTCAAGATCAAATATCGCTTGGTGATCATTTAGAAGTTCTGCTGGGAGCTAGACATGACTGGACTTTTGAACCAGTGACGGTTTCTAACATGGTCGGTACTACGGGGGCAGCGTGCTATCCAAAATGCGATGGAAGGCTTAATCCTAATACGCCTAAAGAACAGGCAACATCACCGCGTGCTGGATTGTTGTATAAGTTTTCTGATCAGTTTTCCCTCTATGGTAGCTACTCAAAATCATTCGGTAGCTCTAATTCATCTGCCCAGACCTATGATGGATCACGCCCACCGCCGCAAATTGGGGTGCAATACGAAGTGGGTGGAAAAGCGAGTTTGTGGGATGATACCGTTACCGCATCCGTTACGCTGTTTGATCTTTACCAGCGTAACCGAATGACTGCCGATCCCAGCCACACAGGCTTTTCGCTGCCTGTTGGCGAGGTGCGTAGCAAAGGTATTGAGCTTGATGTCGCTGGTCAAATTACCAAGCATATCAATCTAATTGGTAGCTATACCTATAATGATGCAGAGATAATTAAAGACAGCACAGCAGGTGCAGCTTCGATCCTTGGCAAAACCTGGCTTGGTGTTCCTAAAAATTCAGGATCAATTTGGGCTAAGTACGATTTTACTCCAGAGGCGGCAGATAGTTGGGCTTTAGGAGCGGGTGCGTATCTGAATGGTATGCGTCAGGGTAATAATGCAAACACCTTCCAGTTGCCTGGTTATACCCGCATAGATACCATGTTGTCTTACCGAACAAAAGCGTACGGTCATTCAATTAGTGCGCAACTTAATGTACAGAACTTGTTTGACAGGCATTACTTTGAGGCAACCGATGGTGGCTCGAATGCTTACTACGGCGCACCGAGAACAATTTCGGGCACTGTCTCTTTTAGGTTCTAAAGCCTAATTGCTAAGTTGTCGTCTACTGATGTGGCTGTTGGAGCAAACGTTCGGCTTCACTCGCGGCTTCGGTGCTGTGTTCCGCTTTGTCTACGCGCAAATCACGCTTGTTCGCTGTTTCAATCGGAATACTTAAAGAACTGGCAAAAATCCACGGCATAGCGGTGCTTGCTAAGTTGCTGATCCACGTCGGCGACAGGCTGATACTGGGATTGGGGCGTTGCCCTGCGGTGGTGATTGCCGCGTCTGTATTGTCTGCCAAGGCTTGTGCGACAGCGACATCGGCACGGTAATAAATCGCCGCTAAGGTCAGGCTGTCTAAATTCCATGTGGTTTTGTGTCCGATGATGCGGGTAATGAAGCTTTGTAAATCGGGGGTGGATAAGGTGCGTGCGTCGATATGTGTTGCTGAATTTACAGGATTAAGCGGTCGGTCTTGAAAATCTGCGCAACCACTGATGGATAAGGGAAGAATACTGATGATTAACTAACAGAGTAGGCGTGGCATAGTGGGGTATCAGCGAGTAGCAGAAACAGGATGGACTAAAATACGAAGTCCATCCTATGGCATTATGCGAAATTAATCGGCTGGTTGTTCAATATAATTTTTAGCTGAGGCAATAATTTTTTCTTTATGTTCAAAAATATCATCAATTGTAGATATGAGTATTTTTTCCTCTTTTTTATCAATACCAAAAACACCAAGATACTTTTTAGTATTATTGAACCATAAGCGAGCTATTGGCTTTCTGTTATTGTCATCTAGCAGTATACCAAAATAAGATTGAGTATCTCTGTATATGACGCGGTTTAAATCAATAACACCGCTAAGAATGGATTTTATTACATAAAATCCTTCCAGCTCTTCTTGAGTAGTGACAATTTTATTTTCATCCGAGTTTTGTAAAGGCTGCGGTTGGGCGGTTGTTGAATCTGTTGAGGTTGAAATAGATGGCTCGGCAATTGATAAAGCCGATTTGAATCTTTCATTCAACTTATCATTAATAAGCTGTTGAAATGCTTTTGTAATAACGGGGATAAACTGCTCTTTTACTTGTGAAGTAACTCGACCAGTGTAAATATTATTTAAAATAAACTTAACAAAATCATCCGATGGATTTACCAGTTGCTCGTTAATTATGTGTTTTATTTCTTTAGTATATTTTAACTCACTAGGCTCTGTTGACATTTGGTAAAATCGCTAACTATATCAGTAAGTTATGATTTTGCTATATATCTATAACTGGTTGTTTCTGAATGACTATTCCCGAAATGTCAACAGAACCTAGCAGATGATAATAACTCATCTATATTGAAAGCTGTTTTAGTAAATTTTTTTAATTCACCAACAACAACTTCATCAATTTGTAGCATAGAGAGTTCTAAAAATGACTTATTATCCATTTTATTCGGTTCATCTAAATCCGTATAAAACTTATAAACAATACCATCAGTCAATATTGCAATTCTTGCTTCCGTAGCATGGAAATATCTGTGTAGTTGTGATTCATTCTGAGCATCAAGTTTCGAGTTGAGCATTTTGCACTCAATAAGTATCGAAATTTTGTCATTCACTTTAATAGCGTAATCTACTTTCTCACCTTTTTTTATACCAATATCGGCGGTAAATTCAGGAATTACCTCATCGGGGTCAAAAACGTCATAACCCAAGGCACTAATAAATGGCATGATAAAAGCCGTTTTAGTAGCCTCTTCTGTAGCAATTGAATCTTTCTGCTTAGCGATTTTCGCCGCCATTTGATTCAAGCGATCAATTAAATCCATTCCTTTCTCCAATGTTTAAAGTTTTTAAAATCAATAAAAGCAAAGTTTATACAGCTATATAGGTTAGGGCGATAATCAACCCAACAAAATCGGAGTATAGGTGAGTTTCATGTTGGGTTGCCAAAAAGCGGCAACCCAAGCTACAAATTATTTAGCCTCGTTTTCGCCTTTCAACATTTCGGCTAATTGTTTGGCAGGTAAATAGCCTGGATAAACCTGACCTTTTTCAGACACGATGGTGGGCGTGCCGTTGATTTCAAATTCGCCAGCCAGTTTCATGTGTTCATCAACAGGATTGTCACAGGTTTTGGGTTTGACTGCTTCGTTCTTTTTAGCGGCAGTCAGCGCGGCTTTGCGGTCATCCGCACACCAGACAGACACCGCTTTTTTGTAAGAATCGGTGTCTTTGCCTGATCTGGGGAAGAAGATGTATTGAATGGTGATGCCTTCCGCTAGGTAGGTATCAATTTCGGAATGTAATTTACGGCAATAGCCGCAGTCGATGTCGGTGAAAACAGTGACGGTGTATTTGCTGGTTTTGGGTTTGAAAACAATCATTTTATCTACGCCCAGCTTGTTAAGAGCTTTGACGTGCGCATCATTGTGTCTGCCTTCGGTTAAATCTTTCCGTGCGGCGATGTCGATTAAATGCCCTTCTAACAGGTATTTACCATCTTCAGAGACATAAAACACACTGCTGCCGACTGAGACTTCATACAGTCCTTTCACTTCCGAGGGCTTGATTGCATCAACTTTCATGGTGGGCATGGATTTGGCGATGGATGCTTTAACGGTATTTTCGTCTGCGTGAGCCGCTGAAAATGCCAGTCCGAGTAGCGATACTGCCGCCAGTGTGATAATTTTTTTCATGATGTTCTCATTAGGTTAGGTGGATTATTGGAATAATCGCTGTACGTCTACAAACATGGCGATTGCCATTAACAGCATTAATAAAGTAAGTCCCACTTGTTGAAAAAACAGTTGTACTTTTTCAGGGACAGGCTTGCGCAGTATCGCTTCCAGCGCGAAAAACAATAAGTGACCGCCGTCTAAGACAGGAATGGGCAGTAAATTTAACACGCCCAAACTGACACTGACCAAGCCCAGAAATTTAATAAAGGCAACAAAACCCATGTCGGCAGATTGCCCTGCGTATTGCGCGATACTAATCGGGCCGCTGAGATTTTCCACCGAGGCTTTGCCGATTAACATTCTGCCCATCATTTTCAGCGTGGAGGTGCAGTAAAAATAAGTGGTTTTAAACGCGGCGGGAATAGCGTCAATAGGCGATAAGGCACGCTCAACGGTGATGGCTTTCATCAGGTCTTCGGGGACAAATACGCCCGCGCCAATTTTGCCTTCGGTTTTTTCGCCGACTTTTTCTGCTTTAGGGGTGATGCTGATGGGCATTCTTGCGCCGTCACGCTCGATGATGAGGTGTATGGCAATATCAGGATGGGCTTTGATGATTTCGACCCATTGTTGCCAGTCGGTTATCGCGGTGTTATCGGCACTGATGATTAAATCGCCTTTGCGCAAGTCAGCGGCAAGAGCGGAACTGTCGGGTAAAACGCGTCCGATTATGGGCTTTAAACTGGGCGACCACGGCTTAAATCCAAGGCGTTTGTAGAATGCGGCGGCATCTATTTTGTCCTGTTCATCAAGCGTGAGTGTTCTAGTGGCTGGCTCACTGTCATGGGTGACGTTGACGGTAATGGTTTGTTCACCTTCAAGGGCGGAAGACACAATATTTTCCATTGCATCTACCCATGTCGGGGTCAGTTTGCCATTCACAGCGGTAATTTCATCGCCTTCCTGAAAGCCTGCCTGTGCGGCTAATGTGCCTTGTTCGACCACACCGAGTATCGGTTTAATGCCTGTTTCACCGATAACTAACACGCCCCAAAACAGTACGACAGCAAGGATAAGATTAAACAGCGGCCCTGCGGCAACAATAGCGATTCTTGCCCAGACGGGTTGACGATTGAAAGAATAGGGCAGGTCTTCGGGAGCGACTTCGCCTTCACGCTCATCGACCATTTTGACATAGCCGCCTAAGGGAATGGCGGATAACACATATTCGGTATCCGCAGGATTTTTTTGATAAGACCAGAACACTTTGCCGAAGCCGATGGAAAAGCGCAGCACTTTCACGCCGACTTTGCGCGCGACCCAAAAATGCCCTAATTCGTGAAACGCCACCAGAATTCCAATGGCAACAATGAAGTAAAACAGCTTATGCAGTAAATCCATGATTAGACTTTTTCTAAGAAAAAATGTGGGAGTGACAAGCGTAGATATTACAGCGGTTTTATAAAGCTGTCAGATTTTTAAAACCTGACAGCTTTTAACTTACAGTTCGGTAATCTGCTGGTTAGCAACTACACGCGCACTCGCATCTGCCTCTAAAATCAGGCTCAGGCTATCAGCGGCGGTCGCGGTAAATTGCGCCATGGTGCGTTCAATGATAACGGCAATATCGGTAAAACGCAGTTGCTCATTTAAAAACGCTTCAACGGCGATTTCATTCGCCGCGTTTAATACGGTAGGCATGATGCCGCCTGCATTAATGGCTTGGTAGGCTAAGCGTAAACAGGGAAAACGTTGCAAATTGGGTTCTTCAAAATCCATCCGTGCCACTTGAAAAATATCCAATGGGGCAACGCCTGAATCAAAGCGTTCTGGCCATGCGAGTGAGTAGGCAATGGGAATACGCATATCGGGATTACCCATTTGCGCCAGTACCGTACCGTCAACATAATCCACCATTGAGTGAATTACGCTTTGCGGATGGATGACGATTTGGATTTGTTCGGGCTTCATGTCGAATAATAAACAGGCTTCAATCATTTCCAAGCCTTTGTTCATCATGGTGGCAGAATCAACTGAGATTTTTCTGCCCATGTCCCAGTTAGGATGTGCCACGGCTTGCGCAGGCGTGACATCAACCATATTTTCGATGGGCATAGAACGGAACGGGCCGCCTGACGCAGTTAATAAGATACGTCTAACGCCTTTCGCTTTCGCGCCTGAGGTATAAGCTGCGGGCATACATTGAAAAATAGCGTTGTGTTCGCTGTCTATCGGCAACAGTTGTGCGCCTGATTTTTCCACGGCATCCATGAAAATAGCACCTGACATGACCAGTGCTTCTTTGTTAGCAAGCAAAATGGTTTTACCTGCTTTTGCCGCTGCCAAGCTGGGCAATAAACCTGCCGCGCCGACAATTGCCGCCATCACGGAATCCACATTATCCAGCGTGGCAACGTGTTCTAATGCCGCCGCGCCCGATAATACTTCAATATCAGACACAGGTGAATTTTTCAGCTGCTCTCTAAATTCTGCGGCTTTCGCTTCATTGACCACAACCACCACTTCAGGATGATGGGTGACGCATTTCTCATACAGGTCGGTGATATTGGTGTTGGCGGTTAAGGCAATCACTTTATAAAGATGTGAATGTCTGGCAACGACATCGAGGGTGCTGACACCGATTGAACCCGTTGCGCCGAGTATGCAAATACCTTTTTTCATAATGTGTCTCTTATTCGGCTGGGGCTAATAAAACCATGTAAATCAGATAAATACCCGCATAAAATATAGGGGCGGCGGCAATCAGACTATCAATTCTATCCAGTATGCCACCATGACCAGGTAACAAGTTACCGCTGTCTTTTACGCCGCGTTGACGTTTGACGAGACTGAAAAATAAATCACCATACACCGATATTTGCACGGTGATGATGGACAATAAAATCAAATCACCCGCCACCATGAAGGAGATGGCTTTACCGTAAATAACGCTTAATGCAATACATAAAATGATGGCACATACTGCGGCGGCAACTAACGCACCATATACACCTTCAACGGTTTTACCCGGACTGATGTCGGCGGCTAATTTAGTTTTTCCCCATTTTTTGCCTGAAAAATAAGCGGCAATGTCAGCAGCCCAAATCAGTAACAATAAATAAAGCGTCATTTCACTGCCATAAAATGAGCGTAACCGCGCTAAAAACATCCAGCTTGCCAATAAAACACCCCAGCCAATCAATGCCTTATAACGTAAGCGTGGGTGGTAGTTCAGCATTTCTTGAGGTGCTTTACGAATCAACAGCATCACTAACAGCCAAAACAACACGGAGGGAATTACCAGCCATTCTAAAATACCCGATTGTTTACGAATATCTTCCATCTGGAATTTATATTTTTCTGCTAAATTATCCATGACAGGGACGAGAGCTTCTAAAATATACGTCCACAAATGAATAAATAACATGGCAAAAATCAGTGTGCCGATAAACACGGCGCGTTTACCAGTGCTGTTGATGTCACACAGATTCAGCCATTCCCACGCGCCAATCAGCACAATAATGGCAATGAGCAGGGAAAAATAATCCGAAGGCAGCATAAGTACCGCTGACACAATGCCTGTTGCCAAGATAGCGGCGGTGATAATTCGTTGTTTTAACATAGTGATACGTTCTACAGGTTAAGAGTTATGGAGTGACAGACTGGCTAAGCACTTGCTCGCCCGTATGACCAAAGCGGCGTTGGCGACCCTTAAAGCTGGTAATCGCCTCGGCTAGAGAATTCTGGTCAAAATCAGGCCAGAGCGTCGGGGTAAAATACATTTCCGCATAAGCTAATTGCCATAACATAAAATTACTGACCCGTTCTTCGCCGCCAGTGCGAATAAAGAGGTCTGGTTCAGGCAGGTTAGCGGTCGATAAATGCTGGTTAATCAGTTCTTCCGTGATGTCTTGCTCAGTCAGTTCACCCGCCGTGATTTTGGCGGCGATGTGTTGAAATGCCTGACACATATCCCAATGACCGCCGTAATTAGCGGCAATGACCAAGGTGAGAGCGGTATTGTGTTCGGTTTGCGCTTCGCCTTCTGCCATTTTTGTTTGCAGTTTTTCAGGAAACGCACTTCGGTCACCGATAAAACGCAAGCGGATGTTGTTGCGATGCAGCTTGTCTATTTCCCGTTGCAAGGTTGCCATGAACAGTGCCATTAATAAAGACACTTCACTTTCCGGTCGTCGCCAGTTTTCACTACTGAAAGCAAACAGCGTTAATACTTCAATATTGTTATTGGCACAGGATTCGACTATTTTGCGGACGGTTTTAACGCCCGCCTGATGACCCACCGCACGCGGCATAAAGCGTTTTTGCGCCCAACGTCCATTACCATCCATGATAATGGCGATATGACGTGGATTAGGGTTGACAGGGCTAGGATCATCAGTAGACATGGCGGTATCTCACACAAGTGACAGAAAAAAGTTTGGCAATTACATTGTTAATAAATCTGCCTCTTTCGCTTCCAATAACTTTTCTACGTCTTTAATGTATTGGTCGGTTAGTTTTTGGATTTTGTCTTCGGCATCGCGCGCATCATCTTCGGACACTTTTTTGTCTTTTAATAATTTCTGAACGTCAGAATTGGCATCGCGGCGAATGTTACGGATAGCCACCCGTCCATTTTCCGCTTCGTGTTTAACGACTTTCACTAATGATTTGCGGCGTTCTTCGGTGAGTGCGGGTAATGGAATGCGAATGGTCATACCGTTGGTGTTGGGGTTCAAACCCAAATCGGATTTTAAAATCGCTTTTTCAATCGCCGTCACCATCGACTTTTCCCAAGGCGTAATGCTCAGCGTTCTGGCATCTTCGACAGCTACATTCGCTACCGCAGAAATGGCAGAATCCGTGCCGTAATAAGACACGACCACTTGATCCAACAGACTGGGATGCGCTCTGCCTGTTCTTATTTTGGAAAATTCCTGTTTAAGGGCTTCAATACTTTTGCCCATGCGGGTTGCGGCACTTTGTTGAATATCATTAATCATCATTCTGTTCCTCGTTCAATCAATGAGCCAATATCTGCACCCATCATTAATTTCATGATTGCACCTTGCTCAAATACGTTCATCACGCGCATCGGTACATTGTTATCGCGACACAATACCAATGCGGTTGTGTCCATGACATTCAGCCGCTGATCCAGAGCTTCGTCATACGTCAAGTGTGGATAAAAAATGGCATCCTTGACTTTTTCAGGGTCTGCCGAATACACACCTTTTACTTTGGTGGCTTTAATCATCAAGCCTGCGTTAATTTCAATAGCGCGAAGACTTGCCGCCGAATCGGTAGTAAAAAACGGATTGCCCGTGCCAGCGGCAAAAATCACCACACGACCTTTTTCCAAGTGTCTGACAGCGCGGCGGCGAATATAATCTTCACACACCTGATTGATTTTAAGGGCGGACATAACACGCACCTGCTGTCCTTGGTGTTCCAACGCATCCTGCATTGCCAAGGCATTGATTACCGTCGCTAACATTCCCATCTGGTCACTGGTTACACGATCCAAGCCTTCCGAGGCTTTTTCTGCTCCGCGTAAGATATTACCGCCACCAATCACCAGACCGACCTGAATGCCAGCATCACATAATTCTTTAATTTCGGTAGCAAGACGACTGACAATATCGGCATCAATACTACCACCGTCCGCGCTGCTTAACGCTTCACCGCTTAACTTCAGTAAAATTCTTTGGCAAATTAATTTAGTCATAGTTTTATTGGGGATTAGTAGTGGTTAATAAATTAGGTACTCATATTGTGATAACAGCTCTTTTTTATTTTGCTAATATCCAATTAGCAGTATTCCTTTTAATGGAAGATGAAGACGGCTAGAAATATAAAGTGTTTCTAAAAAGGTATAAATGATTTCAAAATCCTTATGTCCTCTATATTCATTTCTAACAACGATAACCAAGTATTCAACTTCAAACATCATACAGGCTTGAAAAATATCTTTTAAGAATTGATTATTTTCTGTCGCTCTGCCTGCTTCAACTTCAATAACAATTTTTCCATCATTACTCACGGCATCAGCATTAAACGATTTATCAATCGTGTTATCAACACCGAATAAAACAGGAATGTTTATTTTTTGAAGCCTTGATTTTCCTGTTTCAACTGTAAATTCAATATTCTCAAGATGAGGTCTTATAATTTCTAATACTTGATTACTGGATAAATTTTTCTCAGGAGATTTAATTTTTTCAAACTCCTGTTCAAAACAAGAAATTATAGATTTCATCTCCATATTCATTCCCCTTGAGCGTGGGAAAAACTGAAATTGCAATCCATTAATCATTTTTTACTTTCGTATTCATTTAAAAGAAACTCTATTTCTTCTACCCAGTTTAAAAATATTAATTTACTGGATACAAAATTTTCAGCTAATCCCCATGGCAATTGTTCATGTATGTTTTTTTCAAGACATTCAATATCTTCTTGTAACTGTGCTATTTTTTGAAGAGTTTCTGTATAATTTAAATTTCTACAATCTATCATTTAAAGAGTGTTCGCAAGTTGAATTAATTTTTGTTCGTTATACATAATTTTATTTTCATTGCTACTGTCGATTATGCCATTTTTAATCAGAGATTTAACTAATTGTTCTGCATCAATATTATCTGATTTGAATTTAGCTTTAATACTGTTCAACAGTGTTTCTTTTTTTGCTGGCTTACCTGTTTTCATATTTATCAGGGATAAACAATATTCATGTAAATAGTATTCTTGTAGTTTTAAATCTGTCTTTGTTGTTACTATTGCTGTTGGAATAGGTAAATTTTCTTTTTTAGTACCAACGCGCTCGGCTGTGCGTTTTTGGTCAATGAGCAAGCCTACCACATGATCTAAATCAGTATCATTAGACACAATATCAAAATGCGTGTTGGGCGGTAATTTTGCCATAAGCACACCCGCCCAAAAGGTAATACCAAAATCAGCGGCATTTTTGCCAGTTGTGGGCATTTTGACCCATTTTAAACGTTTATTATTCACTATGCCTGTTAAAGGCATTAACCAATCAATGGGAATTTTTGCTCCACTTTGGGCATAACAAACTACGACCATTGAATATTTCTCCAAGTGTGTCATTAATTGATTAATTTGACTGGGGCAATTTTCCAAATCAATTAAAAGGACACGGGCGATTTGTTCTGTCATTTGACTGTATTAAATTAGTGAGCAGGTTGGGTAAGGCTGACCTTACCCAACACAACGTAGGTCAATGTTGGGTTATTAATGTAACCCAATCTACTGCATTACTGCTTAAAGCTATCGGCATACGCCGCAACTTCTTCAGCAAAGTTTTCTTCTTTTTTCTCGATACCTTCACCGACTTCAAAACGGCTAAAACGCACGATGGTGTTGCCTTTTTCTTTCGCTAACTGACCAACGGTTTTTTTGTCGTCTTTGATGAATGCTTGACCTAATAAAGTCACTTCACCCAAGAATTTGCTGACGCGACCGGTAATCATTTTTTCAACGATGTCAGCGGGTTTGCCTTTGATTTTTTCTTCTTGCTGAGCCAGAAAAATTTCTTTTTCTTTTTCAATGATTTCTGGAGAAACTTGATCTTCAGAAACGCAAACTGGTTTACTGGCAGCAATGTGCATGGCAATGTCTTTACCCAGTTCACTATCGCCAACTGCTAATTCAACGATAACGCCGATTTTGTTACCGTGTAAGTAGCACGCTGTACCGCCGTCAGTTTTGAATTTTTCAAAACGTCTGACAGTGATGTTTTCGCCTAAGGTTGAGATTAAACCACGACGCATTTCATCAACGGTTACGCCGCCTTCCAGAGGCATAGCCAGTAATTGCTCTTCGGTTTCGATGTCGGCGTTTAATAAACCTTCGGTAACGCCATTAACAAACGATACAAATGATTCTGCTTTTGCTACGAAATCAGTTTCACAGTTAATATCAACGATAGCAACCGCTTTGCCGTTGTCACTGACTTTAACGCCGATAATGCCTTCAGCCGCAATGCGACCTGATTTTTTGTCTGCTTTTGCTGCGCCTGATTTTCTCATGTTTTCAATGGCTAATTCCATGTCACCATTGGCTTCAACTAAGGCTTTTTTACATTCCATCATGCCTGAGCTGGTTCTTTCACGCAGTTCTTTCACCATTGCTGCACTAATTACTGTACTCATATTTTTCTCACTCTGTCGTTACTGTAAAAACGCCCCCTTAAAGGAGGCGTTTTTGTGTTATTTAAACTTGCTGGTTAGGGCAGGTTATTGGCTTATTCTGCTACGGCTTCTTCAACAAAGTCATCTGCTTTTGCTGATAAACCCAAGGTAGCTGATTTTGCTTCTAATACGGCTGCTGCAACGCTTTCGCAATACAGTTTAACAGCGCGAATCGAGTCATCATTACCTGGAATAATGTAGTCAATTTTTTCGGGTGAATTGTTAGAATCCACAATGCCGACAACAGGAATGCCTAATTTTATGGCTTCGCTGATGGCATTTTTTTCGTAACCGACATCCAGTACAAAAATAACATCTGGAACGCCTTTCATGTCTTTAATACCGCCTAAGCTGCGTTCCAGTTTTTCCAGTTCGCGTTCCATGCCCAAGGCTTCTTTTTTACCAAAACGTTGATACAGTGTACCGTCAGCTTTCATCGCTTCCAGTTCTTTTAAACGACTGATAGATTTTTTGATGGTTTTGAAGTTAGTCATCATGCCACCTAACCAACGGTGATTGACGTAAGGCATACCGCATTTTGCCGCTTCTTCTGCAACGACTTTACGCGCTGCTTTTTTAGTGCCGACAAACAAGATAGTGCCTTTGTTTGCTGCCATCTGACTCAGATAATTCATTGCGTCGTTGAACAGTGGAAGCGTTTGTTCCAAATCAATGATATGGATTTTGTTACGCGCTCCGAAAATGAACGGTGCCATTTTAGGGTTCCAGTAACGAGTTTGGTGTCCAAAGTGAACACCCGCTTCAAGCATTTGACGCATGGATACTGCTGCCATTTATATCTCCTAAGATTTTAAATTCGGATACTATCCGAGTGGGTTACGCCGCCACTTATCCCGTTTGATAACTTGCTGCAACCAGATTTGATAAAAACCGATTGCACAAGCACCCTATCAAACGTGACGATAAGTGTGAGTATTGTTACAAAAATTAACTTGCCTTTATATCACGATTAGCTTTATACAACAAGCTGAACTCTGTTAAAATCGCTCCAATGTTCAAGTGTAACGGGTTAAAAACCACTGAAAATGCAGTCCTTAATGCTAGACACATATTTTTGCTCTATCGTTTAAGTGGATTAATTGGTTAAATTCGGTGACGTGTTGTGCGAATAATGTCAGTATGTAATAGCACACCCGTATTACAGAGTATTGATGGCATAAAAAAGCCGTGAAGTTGTTGGCTTCACGGCTTAGGTGATGGGTTTTGTTATTGCCCTGCCTATCTATTAGACTTGTTGCACCAGAATAAATAAGAATAGATAATTACTATTATCAATAAAACAGGACTAATAAACGGCTATGAAATTGGGATTATCTGATTTAAAAACAGAAAGGCAGTGTCGGGCGGCGATAGGGATGGATA
>JAUYBJ010000188.1 GCA_030693155.1 Methylococcales bacterium | reverse complement strand
CGACTACGGGTGATTTCTTCCAGATGCTGTTTTTGTTCATCAGTCAGTTTTATAATTGGGCTGGTACGAATGATATTCTCTCTCTGTCATTTAGTAAGGCTCTTATTATCCTATCTTTTAAAGGTTTGGTGTACTAGTTGTTTATCTGAACCAGATATTGGGTCTGGATTTATCCACTACTACCACTCAATTACCCAAGACCTGTATTAACATTAAGCAAGAAGTCAAAGGCGTGGTACAGACCGTCAACAAATGCTTCTTGGATTATGGGGCTTACAATTATGAGCGTTCGCAAACTTATGGAAATCTGCCTTTTCCGAAAAACATTCCTGCTGCAAACCCTCAACTTGGATTTTTTGACTATTTAACTCCTTATCAAACTCAGATGGCACCTGATGGCAGACCTCTGTTTCATATCAAATCGGCAAATATTGTACCCACGGTGTTCGTGAGTTTACCCGCTACTGGTACTGCTAATATCGGCGGTTTTGCGCAAGCCAGTGACGATGCCAGAGCCGTTATTGATTTTATGCACAGCCATCCAGTTATCGCTGGTTATGAGGCTCGTGTGCTGTGTGAAGGTTCAGCCCCTCCACCTCCGCCAGTAATTGTTGATGTCTCCAGCAAACTTCAAATGCCAACTCGCATGGTGGGCAATACCACCCATGAAGGCACGTTGACAGTGAATAATCTTAAAGGTGCGCCAGCAACTGGCAGTGTTCAGTTAGTTGGTAAAGATAGTACTGGAAAATCACTGCTTGTTTATCAAAACAGCTTCAATGCGTTAGCTGCGGGTAAAAGCGTGAGCTTTACAATTCCCTTCAAAGCCCCTAAATACGCCACAACGATTACTTGGACTGCAACAGCCACTGCGGCGGGTGATAACAACGCGACCAATAATACAGCAACTTTCAAGACTACGGTCACTGCACCACGAGGCAATGATGATCGTGATGATCGTGACTAAGTAAACACTGAATTATCCTTTGTTTTCTGTGCTGTGAGCATTACAGCACTATAGTTTAATTACCTCCTGCGATTAAATTTATAAGCCATCGGGAAACTTGATTTTCCGATGGCGAACACAGAAAGCATTGACTCAACATTTTCCTAAAAAGACATCGAATAGGGCTTAGGAATTAGAGAACAGTTCCCCAGCTCATTTACAAATGTCTCGATAATAGATCAAGATGAGGGAATTACCATGAACAAGCAAACTCTAAACTGTAAGATGGCTATCGTTACAACTTTAACTATTTCAGCAACTGCCACAACAGTGGCAGCACCGCCTCCATCACCCAGTTTTAGCTGGCAAACAGTGGTCAACAACGGTGATTACATACCCACTGCAAATTGCAATCCGACGACTTCGACTTCAGCACCGTGCCGAAAATTTAACAGTTACAATCAGCCCTCTGTTAATGAAAAAAATCTGGTGGTTTTCCGCGCACGCAGCAAAGGCGGATCAGGTGGTGAACCTGTACACGGTGTCTACACGCGTGACATGAAAAAAGGCGGCGCAATCATCAAAATTCTTGACCGTGAGACATTGGTAGCCAATCCCAATACCGAAAGCGCAACATTCATAGAACCACCCTCGTTTCCGCGCATTGATATGAATTCGTCGATGATTGCTACGCGTGGCAATCATAAACCTGTGTTTGGATACACGTTGCCCGATGGTACAGATACGAAAGTAGGTACAACAGGCATTTATACCAATGCCTTTGGTTCTTTGATTACAGGTGCCAGCAAATTGGGAGCTGTTCCTGAATATTCGTTTTTCCAGGTACCTGAATTTCCCAGTGTGGCTTTTGATGTTTTTCCTGGTGCACCTGCGGTGACTCAAGGTTCAACTATTGTGTTTAAAGGAAATTACACGGTGGGGCTAGCCAGTAAAACTGGCGTTGTATTACCGTATTCTTAAAAAACAAGCTGTCGGCGGCAGCACTCAGCCTGTGGTATTGATTGCCAATAATACTCACACGCTTATTCCTAAAACTGGCAAGTTATTCGGCTCTACCGCGCCACCTAGTGCCGTAGGTAATCAAGCTGTATTTGCGGGTTTTGATAACGAAGATAATCCAACAGCAGGCGGTATCTATATTGCACCATTGGAATCCTATAGGCTTAATAAGCAACCCAAATTAAAAACACTGGTTAGCATAGGCTCGCAAGTTCCTGATAAATCCAAAAACGCCAAATTCAATAAACTTGGTGAAGGTGTTTCTTTTGATGGTCGTTATATAGCATTTTGGGGCGCATGTGGATCAGAGAATAAAAAAGTACGTCTGTACTGCCGAGAAGATGGTAACAAAGACCTCAAAGCATACTGTGAGAGTACAGCATCTGGCAGCGTACAAGATACTCAAGGTTGGTATCAGGAAAAACAAGTTCCTAAGAATCAAGGCATATTCGTTCACGATTTAAAAAATGGTAAAAATGTCAGAATCGCCCGAACTGGCAAAAACTTTTCCGATTTTTGCGATTTTGTTTATTGGAATTTCTCTGGTAAAGCTCCTGATGTCGGTGAAGGGGGAGAGAGCGATGATGATGGCGAACTTGCACGTTGGCGGTTTACTTCGTTCGCAGCAGTTTCTAGTAAAGTCGATGACCACGAAGATGAAAATGTAAGCTACCACACTGCATTCAAAGCAAGAATTGGAATCACCGATGGTAGTAACGTCTATGCAAATCCAGTGGATGGTATTTATCTCAGAAAAGGTTCGGAAAAATCTCCACTGCTCACACTGGTTAAAACAGGAACAAACGGAACGCTGTTCGACTCTGAGGCTATCGACCCAGATACAAACATGGTACTTCCAGTTACAGAAATGGGGCTTGAACGTGGCGGTTTCCGTGGTAACTCGTTGGCTATCAACGTCAGCATGGGCACAGAAGAGGCGGGCTGGGCAGGAATTTACCTCACGCGTGTAGCAACTCCATCCAAAGAGGATAGGTAGATAACTTTATCATTTAGCGACACGAAAACAATATGACGGGTTGATGGGCAAGTAAAAAACACTTGCCTACACTCAACCCTAAAAAATTACGAGTATTAAATCGCCAACGCCCGAATTAATTTCAGCTGGGATTCTTCGCTAATGTCGGTTTTTTTGCCTAAACAGTCCGATAACGGCACTATTTGCACATCACCGTTATTAAAAGCGGTAACGTGGGCGTGATTGCCTTCGTATAGTGCGTGGACGGCGGCGTAGCCCATTTTTGAGGCGATGGTGCGGTCAATGGCGGTTGGGCTGCCGCCGCGTTGAATGTGACCCAAAATACAGACGTGTACGCCCAGACTGTATTGCGCCTGTAGCGTGTCTTTGATTTGATAGGATAAACCTGCTTTTTCACCTTCGGCGACAATGATGATGGAGGAGGTTTTGCCGCGTGCCTTGCCTTTGTTGATGTTATCGACAATCGCTTGGTAATCAACGGCTTGGTTTGATAATACTACTTGTTCCGCGCCTGTACATAAGCCGACTTGCAGGGCGATACTGGAGGCGGTGCGTCCCATGACTTCGACTAAAAAAGTACGCGAATGCGCAGAGGCGGTGTCTCTTATTTTATCTACGGCTTCAATGGCGGTTTGTACGGCGGTATTAAAGCCGATGGTGTATTGCGTACCTGATATATCGTTATCTATGGTGGCAGGGATACCGATAACAGGAAAATCGTGTTCTTTGTTCAGGTTCATCGCGCCAGTAAACGAGCCGTTGCCACCGATGACGATTAAACCATCTATGTGCTTTCGGGCGAGTAGATGGGCGGCTTCTTGGCGGACTTCCGCATTGTGAAAGTCAAGGCAGCGCGAGGTATCGAGTATCGTACCGCCGCGTTGAATGATGTTACTGACGGAGGACAGGCTGAGTTTTTCAATATTACCTTCCAGCAAGCCTGTATAACCTTGATGAATGCCGTAAATATCTATGCCCAAACCGATGGCGGTTCTGACGACGGAGCGGATAGCGGGATTCATGCCAGAGCTATCGCCACCACTACATAATACGGCGAGGGATTTAATGGGTTTGCTTGGTGTTTCCATGATGATACCTGCTGGGTTTGGTTGAGTTATGTTCGGTAGGAGGAGTACAGGTTTAGCTATTGTTGTGGGAGGGACTTTAGTCCCGCAACGAGGCTAAAGCCTCTCCCACACAGTCTCGTTAGCCTGCGAAAACCACATCAAAACTCTGCATAAATTCACCTATTGCGTGGCGTGGCAGAGTTTGTACGGGTAAGCATAAGCTATCAGTGTTTAAGCCGCGTTGTTGCAGGGATTCGGTTTCGATATACAACGCAGTCACATCATAAAGACTCAATGATTGCAACATGGCGGCGGTGTCTTTCATGCCTGACATTTCAGGCTGTTGGTGGTTTTTTAACTGAAATACCGCGTCATCCAGCCACAAAATGCTGACGGATTGATCGAATGCGGCGGTGATTAATATTATATCCAGCATTTCCTGTAGGTATGCACCGCTGTGCGCGGGTTTGCGTAATATAAATAAATAACGTTTCATAATTTAACTTTAATTAACTGATGTTACGCAGCCCTTAATTTTTGCAATGCTTCACAAGCCAACTGGTTTGCCTTGATGAAGAGCCTGGTACGCAATGCAAAATGATTGGTTTTGTGTTTTATCTTCAAGCATTCCAGCTTGAATACCGCATAAATAGACATAAAAATATGGTTTTTTTGTGTCAT
>JAUYBJ010000187.1 GCA_030693155.1 Methylococcales bacterium | reverse complement strand
TTTATCCATCCCTATCGCCGCCCGACACTGCCTTTCTGTTTTTAAATCAGATAATCCCAATTTCATAGCCGTTTATTAGTCCTGTTTTATTGATAATAGTAATTATCTATTCTTATTTATTCTGGTGCAACAAGTCTAATGATTAAGTCTGCGTGTGGCGTATTACGCTGTTGCTAATACGCGCCCTATTCGAAGGTTTAAAAATCATTGCTTAACAAACACCACAAACCCATTCGCGGGAATCACCACATTAAGTCGTCCTTGATTGGAGGCGATAATCGCGCCTTCATTGCCAATATTCTGACCACCATAAATCGCGGCATCACTGTTGAAAACTTCTTTCCAATGGGCGTTTGGGATTGCCAGTAAGTCCTTTTCGATGACATAGTTATTAAAGCCGGTATTGTTAAAACTGGCGATGATGATGACTTCTTCGTTGCTGCTCCAGCGTTTGAAAGCAAGGACGCGATTGGGATTGTAGGCATGGAGAATGTCGATATTGTGGCTGCGGATGGAACGCAGGCGGCGACTTAGGGTGATGAGTTCTTGATAAAAACGAAATAGTTTTTTGCCGTTGCCGTTGCGCTCACCCAGTATGTCTTCGCGGTGGTTTTTAAAGTCGTTGAATGTGAATCGCTGTTGTGCTCCGATTTCTTCACCCATAAAGAACATCGGTGTGCCTGCTGAAAGTAGAGAGAAACCAAAGCATACGCGAGAACGTGCTTCTGCAAACAGGCGGGTGTCGCCATAGATAACCGCACCATTGACAGCTGTTACTATCGTCCGCGCTGTGCCGTTTTTATCATGTTCATTGCCCGCTTCATCATGAGATTCGTGAAACACAACTTGATTGTAACCACTGTTAAATAATGCGCCAGAAAACTGATCCATTGGTAGCGGTTCGTTACCGCCGTATCCAGCATTTTTCAACATATGTGCTTTACCACCCGCACTATTGGAATCGCCGATTAAATTATGGTAAAAATCTGCCGCCCATTTGGCATCAAAGCCAAGTCCGCCTTGTGCGGGTACTTTTGTGACGGCATCCCATCCTGTGTGATCCTCGGCAATCAGCATGACTGTGGGCTTAATCATTTTCAGCGTGCGACTCCATTCACGCAAAAATTTCTGCCCGAAAATGTTGGCATTACCGATTGATCGACCATCGGCGTGGAGCTTGTTATCGCGGTGTATTGCTTGCGTCAAATCCACGCGCAAACCGTCAATGTGCATTTCTTCAATGAGAAAGGCGGCGGCACTAATGAATTGTTGGCGTACGGCTTCTTCCCAAAAGCGCGGTGTGTAACCAGAAGAGCCGTTGTCTAGATAGCCGCCATGTCCAGTGGCGGGACGCTCATCAGACCGCTTAGACATATCCCGTGCTGCGCGTTCGTATTCAGGGTAGTCATCTGGTTTGCCTTCATACCAGTAATAAAGGTTATCTTCGTGGTTATTTGAGTCATATTGCCACTCGGCACGATCTGCTTTGGAGTCGTAATGATTGTAAACCACGTCCTGAATAACGATGATGCCTCGTCTATGACATTCATGGATAAAATGGCGGTATTTGTCACGTCCACCTGCACTGGATTCAATGCAGTAATGGTGAGTGTTGCCATAGCCCCAGCCGACATTACCTTTAAATTCTGCTAACGGTAGCAACTCGATGGCGTTTATGTTTAGGTCAACAAGGTGATCTAAAAAGCTTATGGCATCACTTAAATTGCCGACTTCATCATGATGAAGTCCTAATGAGCCGATGTGTAACTCGTAAATGACGAGGTCATCTAGGCGTGTGGGTATGGGTAAACCCGCTGTGAATTCTGTCGCCCAAAACTCCTCAGAGGGAATGAGTTCGGGTTGTTTTCCTGAGGGCGTGGAGGCAAAATTCTTGCGTATGACATCGGGATCAATAACGAGACTACAACTGACTGTACCGTCTAAATCATCCGCCGTGCCAGTCCAGATGCTTCCATTGGGGTCGTTGTTGCCTTTGCCAATTTGACTGCGGGAAAAAATATCAGTGCGATAAACGGTTTCTCCCTGAGCGTTTGTAATGCGGTACATATAAGGCAGGCTTTTAAACGTTTCAAAATCCGCTTGAGGTTCACTTTCCCAAATGTCATCGGCTAAACGGGAAAGCGTAATTTCAGGTTGCGCTGGATCAATCCCTGTACCGTCATTGGCGATATAGCCGTTGGCTGGATTGCCGAACACCACGTCCACGTTTTGCGAATTGGGCGACCAAACGGCAAAGCGTAGATTAGGCGTGGTATTTTTCGCAGTAAAGTGTTTGTTAGCCCCTAAACGGCGACCGTAAGTGAAGTAGTAGCGTTCAATCTGAGTTTTATCGCTACTCAGCCAAAACTGTCGATGGCGTTCTACGGATTTAGCATCATGTATTTCAGTCGGAATACCCCACAAACTTGCGCCTTGTGGACCATCAAGCACCACGCCCCATTTAAATGTTTTATTCTTACCGGCGAGGTCAAGTGTTACTGATGCGGTAAAGATAGGGCATCCGTCTGTCCCTATGTCCTCCTGCATCGGCACTTCTGTCCAATTATCCGAATAGTGACCGTTACCATCCCAACTGCCGCACAAGCGGGCATTGCGAAAAACAGCTCTTTTCAGACCTGTAATAAATTGAAACTCCACTGTTTGCATATTCATGATATTTTCTCCTTTGGTCGTTACGAGTGAGGTAAAATAAATCCTTTCTTTCAACTAAAAGGACTTGCGATACTTTTTTCTCAGTCTTAAGACTCGAAGGGGGTATGGTAGGTATATCAAACTTCACTACGCCTGTTCCTGTAACAATGCCATAAAACTTTATGACCTGCATACCGCACCGATCCATCGGTAATCTTTCGAACTCTTATCAAATAGTGCTAGGTTCTGTTGACATTTCGGGAATAGTCATTCAGAAACAACCAGTTATAGATATATAGCAAAATCATAACTTACTGATATAGTTAGCGATTTTACCAAATGTCAACAGAGCCTAAGTAACTTGATTCAGCCTAACTGTTCCGCATTATTTGGATGGTATCCGAAATGTATTTTTACAATTGCCGAACGAATTTTGTCCGCTGGTAGTTGGAATAACTGCTTGTGGGGTATCGCCCCATTGATAGAACACACTCCAGCTCAGTAGGTTTTGTCCTGAACATTTCAGACGCACCGCGCCATTAATATCCGGGAGCTTATCCGCGACCAGTTTATTAAAGTCATTTCGGCTGATATTTTTATCCACATACGGTGCAACCGCTTCGGAAATTTGCTTGGCTTTGGTCAATGACCATTCAAAATAAGTCGGCGCATCCATCGGTGAGCAGATGCCATGTTTCACCCATTCGTGCCGCTCCAGACATTTTTCCAAACCAGCCATATAGCCTTTCATATTTTTCCAACTGTCGGATTCATACAAGTTGGGAGGCGATGGATATTCACAGTAAGTGGGGCGAGTTGGACAATCGCTCACATTACAAACCCCAGTCGGAAAACCCTTTGAATAATTGGGCCACAGTCCATGCAGTTGCACAACACCCTCTTTCGGGAACTCCTTACAACTCGGATCATTTTTATTATTACCATTTTTGCAGAACGTGGACGACACCGTTAACTCCAATCGGTAATAAGGGTCTTTTTTAAGATCTAATTTGCAGGTAGGTTCTGCGACTGCCTGAAAAGCAGTGAAACAACCTGTGGCTATAAGCCATATTTTAATATTCATACATCCTCCAATAGTGACCAGAATATGTGTTGTATAGCTTTAAGGTGATTAATCTTGCGGCTATTTTTCAACAAGACACAAACTTTACAACCCAAACTTCTTCGTCTCCACATACTCCTGTTTCAACAACGTCCAAAAATCATCGGCTTGTCCTTTCAAAACATATTCATACGGTAGCCAGCCGTAGCCTTGTTCGCCCCAATCAGTCCCCCATGAGTTTCTGATTAAAAAAGCTCCTGTGGTTTCCACTCCGCAGATGGGATTTTTTATTTTTTTGGCATCGTCATAGCCAATCGCGACAACGCCATGACCTGCTACGGCATTTTCTTGTGGGCATGGAAACGGAAAATGTCCGTTCTTTCCTGAATATTGGTAGGATTCATAAACGGTAAATCCGAACATGGACGGCATATTTCCCGCTATATAGGTTTTGATTCTCTGTAGCAAATCAGCAGGTGACATACCTGGCGAATCAAGTCTGTAATAGAGAATGGACTGATAGTTTTGCGCAAAGGCATAGCAGAATGCAGATGGTTCCATGTCGAAATCGACTACAGGAGGTGCTACTGGACTTGGTTTTGCTGTGGTATATGGCCAGTATTTTTCAGGTGGTACGCCAAATAAGGTCATGGCAGCCATCGTGGTACTTAAGAATGCACCCGTATCTCCCGTCAAGCCGAGCAGGTTTCGGCTCACTTTATAAAGAAACAGCCGTGAGGCATCAACGTATGTGCCAAAAGCTTTTTTTTCATAAAATTCTATTAATCCCACACCTGCCTGCGCTGTGCAAGATCCCAAGTCGCGTTGATCTTCGATAGGCGAACACCACGCTCTAAGATCAACCGAAGCTGGCAAGGATGCAGGCACTTTTGATGCTTGCATATTAAGCCTCTTAAGCAGTGGTTTAATTTTTTCGTGTTCTGGGGTGTAGTCACGAAAATCAGGCAGGTCACGCAACCAGCCCATTCCTTTAGTTTTAATAGTATTAGTATCCATGATGGCTTCCTCTGTAATATTCTATTTATTTAGATTCTGAATGAAAATTCATATAAATCAGGAGGAATTTCCATTCACCTTGTTTCATGGTTTTAGCTAGAATCAAACAATCAACTTCCCATTTGTTGTTGCCTAACTTCCAAACTCATTCTATCCACAACCACTATAAAAAAAGTTAACCTAGGTTAACTTTTTGAATAAATAATCATTTCTTTTAGGTATTTTAAATTTTTGTGTGATTGCATTATCTATCCAGAAAAGTAGATGCCGCAATCACTGGGAGTGGGGTATTTTCGGATAGGAAATGGATATTAAAAATATCCACTGTATTATTGAAAATGACTTAGACGCTATAATGTGCTTGGTTATTTCTTGATAAATAACCATAGCTTTACTCAGCAACTGTGTTTTCAGTTGCCTTTTTGTGTCATACGATGAAAAAATTATTACTACTGTTCTGCCTGCTTACATTGGTCAATTGTGCCGAATTGCCACCTAAAAATGCCGATAATGTCTGTGCTATTTTTAAAGAAAAAGAACAATGGTATGACGATGCCAAACAGGCAGAACAACGCTGGGGTGTGCCTGTTGCGGTGTTGATGGCTATCATGCACCAGGAATCGCATTTTGTGGCGGATGCCAAGCCACCGCGCACTTGGTTATTGGGTTTTATTCCATGGTTTCGCCCCAGTAGTGCGTATGGATATGCGCAAGCTCTGGATGGCACTTGGGATAATTATTTGGATGCTGCGGGCAGTTTTGGTGCGGATCGTGATGATTTTGCAGATGCAGTCGATTTTATCGGCTGGTATAATTATAATAGTCACACCAAACTGGGAATTCCTACTCAAGATGCCAAATTGTTATATTTTGCTTACTATGAAGGCATTGAAGGGTACAACAGCAAAAACCACTTTAAAAAAACCGACCTACAAAAAACGGCCGATAAAGTCGCTTATCGCGCCAAATTATTTCAAACTCAACTCAGTCATTGCCAAATGAATTAGCAAAAAAAACCTTTTTTTTGTTACACTAACTCTCTTTTACATTAATCAATAAGGCGAAAATCGTGAGAAAAATTCAAACTCAAATTCTTTCAATTGTCACCGTTATGCTGATAGGACTTACTATGTTTTCAATGGCAAATGCCACAACACCCGAAGAAAATAGTGCCGCAGGTGCTGCTTTTCTTGCAGAAAATACTAAAAAAGCCAACATTGTTACCACCGCAAGTGGTTTGCAATATGAAGTATTAACCAAAGGCACAGGCACCAAATCGCCTTCTGCCACTGATAATGTAACTGTGCATTACAAAGGTACCACTTTGGACGGCACTGAGTTTGATAGTTCTTACAGTCGCGGCGCATCCGCTTCATTTCCCTTAAATCGAGTGATTGCAGGCTGGACAGAAGGCGTGCAGTTAATGAAAGAAGGCGATAAATTCCGCTTTTATATTCCCGCTGATTTAGCGTATGGTTCAGAAGGTGCAGGTCGTCAAATCGGCCCGAACGCAACACTGATTTTTGAAGTTGAGTTGATTAAAATTCAGTAAGACGCTGTAGGTTGGGTTGCCGTTTTTTGGCAACCCAACATGAAACTAATGCAGTTGCGGGTTTTGTTGGGTTGGCTACCGCCACCCAACCTACGCACCCCAACAACCCCGCTCCATGTTTACTTTCCGATTTACCTTGGGTTTTGCCTTTTTACCCATCACACCTCATTAAATTCCCATGCCTATTTACTCGCTATTCGCCACCACGCCCAAGGCGATGGAAACCCTGCTTACCTCAGAACTGCAAAGTCTAGGCATAGAAAATATCAAAGCTACAATGGCAGGGGTTGCCTTTGAAGGGGATTTAGAAACTGCGTATCGAGCCTGTTTATGGTCGCGAACCGCTAACCGTATTTTGCTGGTATTAAACACCTTTACCGTGACATCACAGGATGATTTATATCGAGGTGTACAGGAAATTAACTGGTTTGAGCATCTCAATCCTGAAGACAGTTTTGCGGTGTCATTCAGTGCGAAAAATTCCGAAGTCATTAATAACACCCATTTCGGCACTTTAAAAGTCAAAGATGCCGTGGTTGATCAAATGCGAGATGCGTTTGGTATTCGCCCCAATATTAACACCGAGCAACCATCCATTCGTATCAACGTGCATTTGCATGGCGAAACCGCGCAACTGAGTCTGGATTTATCAGGCGAAAGTTTACATAGACGCGGTTATCGGGACGTGAACATCAAAGCTCCGATGAAAGAAAACCTCGCGGCGGCAATGCTGTTGCGTTGTGGTTGGGCTGATATTGCCAAACGTGGAGGCACATTAGTAGACCCGATGTGCGGCTCTGGCACCTTATTATTAGAAGGCGCGATGATTGCCGCCGATTATGCACCGGGTTTGTTGCGTGATTATTTTGGTTTTATCGGCTGGAAAAAACACGATGCTGAGTGTTGGCAAAAACTGCGTGACGAAGCAATGTTGCGCAAAAATTGGGGGCTAGCGAAAATGCCTGTAATCGTCGGTTTTGACCAAGACCGCCACACGGTACACACCGCTCAAGCGCACGTTATCAATGCAGGCTTACAAAATAAAATCCACATTGAACGCCGTGATATTGAAGATGCCGCACCCGCTGAAAGTTGGCAGGCAGGTTTAGTCGTGTGTAATCCACCTTATGGCGAACGTTTAGGTGATGAAGCCGAAACCGCTGAACTGTACAAAAAATTTGGCAATACGTTAAAAGCTAAGTTTCAAGGCTGGCACGCCGCGCTGATTATCAGCAATCCAGAACTGGGATTTCGTTTAGGTATCCGCTCACAAAAACCCATTACCCTGTTTAATGGCGCGTTGGAATGTAAATTACTGCGCTTGAACATTGAAGAAAGCGCGTTTTTTATTCCCAAAGCAACCACCACCGAAGAACGCATTGCCCAAGTGACCGCGCAATCGGTTGCACCTAAACACCTTGAAGCTGTTGACACTAAAACGGGTTCGGTTAGCGAGAACGTAAGCCAACAAGAGACGCACAACACGGGCGCGGTCATGTTCGCCAATCGCCTGCAAAAAAATCTAAAAACCCTCAGCAAGTGGGCAAAACAAAACGCCATTACTTGCTACCGTGTTTATGATGCCGATTTACCTGAATACGCGGTTGTCGTCGATATTTATCAGGGTGAACAAACGTGGGTCAATGTGCAAGAATACGAACCACCGAAAAGTATCGACCAGCACAAAGCCAATCAACGCCTCGCCGAATTATTAGCGGAAATCCCGCGTGTGCTGGAGGTCACTCGGGACAATGTTTTTTTAAAAATTCGCCGCAAACAAAAAAATATCGAACAGTACGAAAAACACGGCGAAACTGGGCATTTTCACACCATCATCGAAGGCGGCTGTGATTTACTGGTCAATTTTGAAGATTATCTGGATACGGGGTTATTTTTAGATCACCGTCCTATTCGCTTGCGCATTCAGGAACACGCCAAGGGAAAACGCTTTTTAAATCTGTTCGCTTATACGGGTAGTGCCACGGCACACGCCGCCGTTGGTGGCGCGAGTCATACCACCACTGTGGATATGTCCAACACTTATTTAAACTGGGCTAAAAAGAATCTGGCTTTAAATGAAACCCAAGGCGAACACGAATTTATTCAAGCCGATTGTTTGGATTGGCTGAGCAACGAAGCTAAAGAAGCGCAGCCGCGTCAGTACGACATGATTTTTCTTGATCCGCCGACATTTTCAAATTCCAAACGCATGGATGATGTGTTTGATATACAACTCGACCACGTTAAACTGATTAATAACGCCATGCGCTTATTGGCAGACGATGGCGTACTCTATTTTTCCACTAATTTCCGCCGTTTTAAACTTGATTTGGACGCATTGGCGGATATGCATATCAACGATATCACCGCCGCCACGATTCCCAAAGATTTCGCGCGTAATCCAAAAATTCACTATTGCTGGAGTATAAAACATCATGCGTAGAGTAAAAATGTTAGTGTCTGGGGGGGGGCAGGGCGTTTATTTTCGCTACTTCACCGAACGTAAAGCCGAAGAAATGGGTGTTATGGGCAGTGTCAGAAATCTCGATACGGGACACGTTGAAATTATTGCCGAAGCCGATGATGAGACGTTGAACGCCTTTATCCGCTGGTGTCACAAAGGGCCTATCACCGCGCGAGTGGATAGCGTGGACATCAGCGAATTAGCAAGTGATACGCCGTTGATTGGGTTTGTCAGAAACTGAAAGGTTTTAAAAACCTCGCAGCTCTGTGTTGTTCCCTACAGTGGGCTAGAACACAACAGCATAAAATGATAAAGTTCCGTTGTTCATTACCGCTAAGACCGCGCCACGTTTTAGCACATACTTAACTCTTACCCGTGTTGTCATCATGAAACTAAAAAATCTATTCATTGCCTTATTAACCAGTATTGTTATCAGCTCCGTGATGGTCGGTTGTTCCGATGATAAACCTGAACAAGCGGCAAAAACCGTCAAAGCAGAAGAACCTTTTGATCCGTTCGATCATTCCCAAGACAAAACCGTCAGCGCGTCTGAAAAAGACAAGTTTGAAGCTGCATTTGTCGCTCAATGCGTAAAAAGAGAAATGCTTGCCGCGCCTAATTCGGATAAAGATAAATTCACGCGCCCTTGTACTTGTATCGCCGATGAATTATCCAAAACCTTAACGGCTAAAGAAGCGGAAAAATTCATGACTGAACATGAAAACCCCGTGTCATTAACCTTCAAATTTGAAAACGCCGCTTATCATTGCGTACAAGAAAAAGCACCGCCTAAAGATTCAGGATTTACCCCCGTCACGCAGTAAATATCATCAACCGTTTGGAGACAAAAATGAGCGAAAGAATTATTCTGCGTACCGGTGAAGCCCTAGTAGCAGGCGGGCCTGCGGGAATAGCCGCCGAACCTGAAATTATTATCGGTGAATTAGACGGCCCAGTAGGTACGGCAATCGCCACTTTAATCGGCGATCAGGTGAAAGAGCATACCAAAGTATTTGCGATTTTAAATACTGATATTCAAGTGCGCCCTGTCACTTTAATGGTCAGTAAAGTGACGGTGAACAGTACACGCTACACCAATATTTTAATGGGTACCGTGCAAGCGGCGATTGCCAACGGCGTATTGGATGCAGTGCGTGCAGGGGATATTCCCAAAGAAAAAGCCAACGATTTAGGTATTATTTGTTCGGTGTGGCTAAACCCCAGCGTGGCGACTGACGACAATTTAGATCATCAGATTTTGTTTGATATTCACCGCAAAGCCACCGCGTTAGCCATTAAAAAAGCCATGAACAATGAGCCAAGCATTGATTGGCTATTGGAAAATCAAGATAAAATTACCCATAAATATTTTCAAATGGGTTTAGACGGTAAGATTTAAAAACTGTGAAAGTATTCGTGTGGGAGAGGCTTCAGCCTCGTTTTTCGGGGCTAAAGCCCCTCCCACATTATAAAAATAATAACTTACACAATTCAAAAACTGTGTTGCGGGTTGTTTTAATAATACTTTCACAATTTTATCGCGCCCCAACTTACACCAATACCACAATCATTTTCTCCGCCAACTCCGTCAGTATCTGCAAGCCCGCTGTCATCATTAATTCAGGGTTCGGGTGCTGGGTTTCCTGAATCAGTTTTTGTAAGCAATCCGCGACTATTAGACTTTCATGCTCTTCAATTACCGCCAATAAGCGGTAGGTTATCGGCGTGATTTCGATGAAATGCACTTCGTCATCTGTGCCACGGTAGACAATCAGGCAAGTGGGTTGTTCGGGTGGAGCTGTCGGTAAAAAATCAGGCGATATTTTATGGACGGGGTAGTGATAGGCGAGTGACCACGCTAATGGTGATAATTGGATACGACTTTCCAGTGTTAGTTCTGAATGGTTAATGAGCAGTTCTTCTTTGGAAATAGCTAATGCCATTTCCACCCATTCATAATGTGCCAGTTCCAGCATGAACGGGAAATCATCGGCGTTATCGCGTTCGTGTTCTAAAAAATATAAAAATTCTTCGGGTATTTCAGAAAAATGCGGCGATTCACTACGATGATGCGCAAAAAAATCCTGTGCCAGTGCAAACCATTGTTCATCAGTGAGCAATGCGCGTAATACGGGAAAATTACCCGCGAGAAAGCCGTTGATGTTGTTGAAAAATAGTTCGCGATACATTGCCATACGCTGTTCCTGTATGCCCTCAGGCACGGGATTGTGTTCAGGATCGCGGATGTAGGCGGCAAATTCGCGTTGTTTCTGGTCAAAATCAGGCAGACTGTTTTTCATGCTGATGTTCCCACGCTTGTTGAATTTGGCTGATGGTCTGTACTTCTTTAACCAGTTCCGATAAAGCGGGCAGGTTAAAATCACGTTCCAATAAGGTGGGGAATACGCCGTATAACTCGTAGGCTTTGGCTAATAATTTCCACACAGGGTCGATAATATCCGCGCCGTGGGTATCAACTAAAAAATCCTCGGCTTCGACATAATGTCCTGCAATGTGCGCGTAGGCGACACGGTGCGCGGGCATGGCTTTTAAAAACGCTTCGGCATCGTAGCGGTGATTGACGCTGTTGACATAGATGTTATTGATGTCGAGTAACACATCACAATCAGCTTCTGCTACCACGGCATTGAAAAAATCAATTTCGGTCATTTCCTGACTGGGCGTGGCGTAGTAGGAGACGTTTTCGATGGCAATTTTGTGTTCCAGTATGTCTTGGACGCGGCGAATCCGCGCGGCAACATGGTGCACTGCTTCTTGGGTAAACGGTATCGGCATGAGGTCGTACAAATGCCCGTCTTTACTGCAATAGCTTAAATGTTCGCTGTAAAATTTAATGCCGTGTTCGCGCATGAAGCCTTTTAAATCACGCACAAATTGTTCATCTAACGGGTCAGTGCTACCTATGGATAACGATAAACCGTGACAGACAAAATCAAATTGTTCCGTCATGGCGCGAAACTGTTTGCCGTATTTGCCGCCGATGGTCATCCAGTTTTCAGGCGCGACTTCGTAAAAATCAACGTTATCAGGTGGATTAGCAACAATTTCAGTTAATAAACTGCGTCGTAAGCCTAAGCCTGCGCCGTGTACAAGATGTTGGGTTGTGTCCATGTGAACACCTATGGAAATGAGATAGTAAGTAGGTTGGATTAAGCATAACCCAACACAATCGTGGATGTTGGGTTAGCTTGAGGCTAACCCAACCTACGATATAAAGTGTTTATTTAGCGGCCGGAACGTAGGGGATTACTTTAGTGCCTACTGAGGTGGTCGCTGACTTTTTGGCTTTATCTTCTGGCGTTTTCATCGCCGCGCCACATGAACCTTCTTTGCTTTTCATGGCTTCACCGTCTGCCATCATGCCGCACGCGCCTTCTTTACCTTTCATCATTGCGCCGCACATAGATTCCATGCCTGGTTTCATTTTTCCGCTTTCCATCATGTTGCCGCATGAGGCTTCAGGGGCTTTAGCCGCAGCATCGGTTTTTGCACCTTCGCCACACGCGCCTTCTTTGCCTTTCATGGTTTCGCCGGGTTGCATCATGCCGCACGCACCTTCTTTGCCTTTCATCATTGCGCCGCAGGCTGCTTCCATGCCTGGTTTCATTTTTCCGCCTTCCATCATGTTGCCGCATGAGGCTGTAGGGGCTTTGGCATCCGCGTCTTTAGGTGCGTCCATTTTCATATTCGCGCCACATTTCATTTCTGCTTCTGCAACCTGCATATAGCCTTGTGACAGCTCAGTCATACCAAACGGACTGGCTTCTGCATTCGCTGAACCTGCGGCAAATGTTGAAATAACAGCAACGCCCATTGCAGCGGCAAAAGGTGTTTTATTTATTTTCTTCATGATGACTCCTAGGTTTATTCTGGATTATTTAGCTTCAGGTTTAGTTTCTGGTGCTTTCATGCCCGCGCCACACGCGCCTTCTTTGTCATGTTTCATGCCTGCGCCACACGCGGCTTCAGCGGCTTTGCCATCGGCTGGTTTTGCTTCGGTTTTTTTACCAGCACACGCGCCTTCTGGGGCTTTAGGTTTTTCCATTTTCATACCTTCGCCACATTTCATTTCGCCTGCTTTATCGGCTTCGGCAACCTGCATATAACCTTGTGATAATTCAGTCATGCCAAATGGGCTGACTTCTGCATTGGCAACGTTGATAGAAAATGTTGAGATAACCGCAACGCCCATAGCGGCAGCTAATGGGGTTTTGTTGATTTTTTTCATGTTGAATACCCTGTGTTATGGTGAAAAAACTTATTGTTATTGTTTTCAGTCAGGAACACTGAAAAACACTTCGATGTAGCAGAGCTATCGAATAGCTCATATCATAACAAACACCTGCTTAAGAGAAGATGAATATTGTGTATTGTTCTAAAAAAATGCAGACTTGTCCAGCATTTGTCCAAGTTTATTATAATGCTGCATTTAAAATGCTTTGTTGAATTCACACAAGTCAGCAATGACACAGCCCTGACAGTGCGGCTTGCGTGCCGTGCAGGTATAACGCCCGTGTAAAATCAATAAATGATGTGCGTCTTGTTGATGCTGTTTAGGCACGCATTTCATCAAGCCGCGTTCGACTTCCAGTACGTTTTTACCTTTGGCAAGCCCTGTGCGATTGGCAACGCGAAAAATATGGGTATCAACGGCAATAGTCGGTTGCCCGAATGCGGTATTGAGTATCACGTTGGCGGTTTTGCGCCCTACACCTGCCAGTGCTTCCAGCTCGGTGCGGGTATTCGGCACTTGCCCTGCATGGCGTGTTAAGAGTTGCTGACACAAGCTGATAATATGTTTGGCTTTGCTGTTAAACAAGCCGATGGTTTTAATAAATTCTTTTAAGTCGTCTTCCCCCAAGCCGAGAATGGCTTCTGGCGTATTGGCAACAGGAAATAATTTAGCGGTCGCTTTGTTCACGCCTTTGTCGGTCGCCTGTGCGGACAGCACCACCGCAATCAGCAACTCAAACGGGCTGTTATAGCTCAGCTCGGTGGTCGGTTCAGGTATCGCCAGTGCCAGACGGTCAAAAATAGCGCGGCGTTGTTGATTGTTCATGAGCCTGTTTTCATTTTTAACAACGCGGCTTTTTGTTTTTTCAGGCGCTCCGCTTTGGCTAGGTCTTCTTGTGCTTTACGCGCTAAACGCGCTTCATAACGTTGTTTGGCGTGTTGGGCAAAAGCGTGTTTTTCTGCTTTAGTAATGTCCTGATTAGGCAACACCTGCATGACAATACAATCCACAGGGCAGGGCGCGATACACAATTCACAGCCCGTACATTCAGCAGCTATCACCGTGTGCATTTGTTTTGCCGCGCCTAAAATCGCATCGGTCGGACACACCGCCAGACATTTAACGCAACCGATACACTCTTGCTCAATAATAAAAGCCACGCTTTTGGGTTTGTGTTCACCAAACTCTGGGTTCAGCGGTTTAGGTGCAACGCCTAATAACGCCGCTAATTCACTAATACCCTCGTCACCGCTGGGCGGGCATTGATTAATATCGGCAAGCCCTGCCGCTATCGCTTCCGCATAAGGGCGGCAACCGTTAAAGCCGCATTGTCCGCATTGTGTCTGCGGCAATAGGGCGTTTATGTGTTCAATCATCATGGTGTTTCAATCGGGGTGAAAAATAAGCGGTATTTTACGCTAAATGCCTTGGCTTTGTTTAATCGCCCACGCTATATCAACCGCTTGGCGATTTTCGCGCACATCATGCACACGAAATAATGACACGCCCGCCATTACGCCTAATGCCGTTGTGACCGCCGTGGCAGTAACTAATTCCGCAGGTTCGCTGACATCACAAATACTGCCCATAAAGCGTTTACGACTCGTGCCTAATAACACAGGAAAACCGAGCGCGACAAACGCAACCAACTGCGCCAGTAAATCCAGATTATCCTGCTTGCGTTTGCCAAACCCGATACCGACATCAAGAATAATATTGTCGCGTTGAATACCAGCGGCTAATGCGGCAGCAACACGCTGTTGCAATGCGTCGATAACTTCCTGCACCACGTTGTCATACTGCGGATTATCCTGCATGGTTTTTGGTGTACCTTTACTGTGCATTAAAATAATCGGCACATTCCGTGTAGCGGCTAAAGTAAGAATCGCGGGATCATTCAAGCCAGCCGACACATCATTAATCAGATTTGCCCCTGCATCGAGAGCCGCTTGAGCCACTTCACTAGACCTGGTATCTATGCTGATTAACACCTCGCTTTCTTGGCGAATCGCTTCAATTACAGGCACAACCCGCGCAATCTGTTCCAGTGCAGACACAGGATCAGAGTTAGGGCGTGTGGATTCGCCGCCTATATCAATAATATCAACGCCTTCCGACAACATCCGTTGCACTTGTTGTACTGCCGACTCCTTATCCGCATATTTGCCGCCATCGGAAAAACTGTCGGGCGTGACATTTAAAATGCCCATAATCAGCGGTTTGTCGGCGTGTGTGACTATCATAGAACTCCTGAGTGTCTTCTGTGGTTTGAATTCGGGTTATAATGCCCGACTATTTTAATTTGATACCGTGTAATGAATAAACCTCGATTAGCTTGGGCAATCACTGGCTCAGGGCATTATATAGAAGAATGTCTGGAATTTTTGCTGACCTTGAAAGACGTGGATTTATATCTCAGTCAGGCGGGGGAAGAAGTGCTGAAAATGTACGGTATTGATCTTAGCGACGTGCGTGCTCTGATGCCCGTGTATCGTGATAAATCCGCGTCCGCGCCACCTGTCGGGCATTTCTATAAAGGCTATTATCATACCTTTGTCATGGCTCCGACGACTTCCAATACAGTCGCCAAGTGCGTGTTAGGTATTTCTGATTCTTTAGTAACCAATTTATATGCCCAAGCAGGCAAGTGCCGTGTAGCCAGTATTGTCTATCCGTGTGATGTCGCCCCTGAAATAGAAACCACCGCACCAAAAGGCAAAAAAGTCATGGTGTATCCGCGCAGAATTGATTTAGAAGCGACCGATAAATTACGCGGATTTGAATATACCACCGTGGTTGACAGTGTGGATGAGTTAATTGTTACGGTAACTCAGCGACTGAACGCTCTCAAATTAACATGACTGAACACATACTCTTTTTAACAGGCAAACTGGCAGAAAAACAGTTGCACAGCATTTTAGAAAAAATGCAGCCTGAATTTACTTATACCGTGCATCAACTGGGGCTGAAAGTGGCAGCGTTGATGACTACCGATATGATTATTCGCCGCCTGAGTGATACCTTTGGCGCGGATCGGATTATTATTCCTGGTCGGTGTCGTGGTGATATAGACGCAGTGACAGAACACCTCGGCATTCCTGTGGAACGAGGTCCTGAAGAATTGAAAGATTTGCCGCAATTTTTCGGTAAAAAAGCCCATAAAGCCGATTTAAGTAAATACGCGGTGAAAATTTTTGCGGAAATTACCGATGCGGCGACTATCAGTATTGATGAAGTGTTAAACCGTGCCGCGTATTACCGTAAAAATGGTGCGGATGTTATTGATATAGGTTGCTTGCCCAGTACCGATTTTCCTGAAATGGAAAATATTATTCGGACGCTGAAACAGCAGGGCTATATGGTCAGTATTGATTCATTGGATGTCAATGATTTACTGCGCGGCGGCAAAGCGGGTGCGGATTATTTATTGAGTCTGCATGAATCCACGCTTTGGGTAGCCGATGAAGTGGCTTCCACGCCGATTTTAATTCCTGAAACCCATGAAGATTTAGCCTCGTTGGATAGGGCGATAAACATCATGCAGGCAAAAAATCGCCCGTTTATTGTTGACCCGATTTTAGACCCGTTGCACTTTGGTTTTACTGACTCTATCGTTCGTTATCACACGGTGCGCAAACAGTATCCCGACGTGGAAATGATGCTCGGTGTCGGCAACATCACCGAACTAACTCATGCCGATACGATGGGTATGAACGCGCTGTTATTGGGCATTTGTTCTGAACTGAACATTAACCAAATTCTTGCCACCGAAGTCAGTCAACACGCGTGCCGTGCGATTAAAGAAGCCGATGTCGCGCGGCGCATTATGTATGCCGCGAAACAACAGGACACGCTGCCGAAACATATCAATGCCGATTTAATGGCATTGCACGACACCGCGCCGTTTCCCTATTCGCAGGCTGAAATTGAAGAACTGGCGGGGCAGATTAAAGACCCCAGTTTTCGCATTCAAACCAGCGCGGAAGGTGTACATATTTTTAACCGTGACGGCTTACACACCGCGACAGATCCGTTTGATTTATTTCCGCATTTGCACGTTGAGCAGGACGGCGGTCATGCGTTTTATTTGGGTGTGGAATTAGGTCGCGCACAAATTGCGTGGCAATTGGGTAAACGTTTCACCCAAGATCAAGCGTTGACATGGGGTTGTGCGGTTGATAACGCCGAAGTTACCGTAGATTTACACGCTTTTAAACCTGCTGGAACGACTTTAGCAAAAAAATGAGATTACATTACCTAGTTCCCACGCGCGGCGTGGGAATTCATAGTGACCGCGCTGCGGTCTATTTCGCAACGCGGCGCGTTGACACTGCATTCCCACGCGGCGCGTGGGAACGAGAAAATCATGATTCAAGAATTGATTGTTAGCACCCAAAATAACGAGGGTGTCACGCATCTTGCCCCGATGGGCATTCATCTCAATGGCGATGACATTATTATTCTGCCGTTTCGCCCATCGACTACGCTGAATAATTTGCTGGAAACCAACACCGCTGTGCTGAATTATTGCGATGATGTGCGGGTGTTTGCAGGTTGTTTAACTGGGCGGCGCGACTTCGCGTTAATGCCTGCCGAAAAAATACACGGTGCGGTGTTGGCGTGTACCTTGGCGCATACCGAAGTGGAATTGGTGCGTATTGAAGACGATGAACTGCGCCCCAAATTATTTTGTAAAGCCGTCCACACAGTGAATCACGCACCGTTTATGGGTTTTAATCGTGCGCAATATGCGGTGCTGGAAGCGGCTATTTTAATCAGCCGTTTGAAAATGTTGCCGCTGGAAAAAATAGAAACGGAAATCGAATACTTGCGTATCGGGCTGGAAAAAACCGCAGGTGATAAAGAACGCGAAGCATGGGGCTGGTTAATGGCGGTGATTGAAGCGTATAAAGCTGAGGTTAAGGCATGACGGGTATGCTTGCCAGTGTGAATAGTATCGCCGAAGCAGTGCTGGTGTTCAACGCACAGGTCGATATTATTGATTTAAAACAACCCGAACGGGGCGCGTTAGGTGCATTAGATACCGATTTAGTTTGCCAGATTGTCGCTGAGATTGCAGGGCGTTGTCCTGTCAGTGCTACGGTGGGCGATTTGCCGATGCAGCCTGAGCTTGTGTTTAATGCCGTAAAAGCAATGGCACACACGGGCGTTGATTATGTAAAAATCGGCTTTTTTCCTGACGGTGATTGGTACGCAACTGTGGAAAAAATAGCGGAGCTCACGCCGAAAAATGCCTTGATTGCGGTGTTATTTGCGGATGCGCAACCTGATTTTTTCATTATCACGGCGTTAAAACAGGCGGGTTTTGCGGGTGTGATGCTGGATACCATGGATAAACACAAGGGTTCGCTCACGCAAGTCATGACCTGCGCCGACATAGCGCAATTTGTTGCACTTGCTAAAAGTCATTCATTATTATGCGGTCTAGCGGGTTCGCTCAGACTGGATGACATTGCCACACTCATGCCTTACCGCGCGGATTATCTAGGTTTCAGAGGTGCGTTATGTGAGCAACATCAGCGCACAGGGCGGTTGGATCAACAGGCGATTGCGAAAATTAAACAAGTCTTAATGTCTGTTCAGGCATGACTGCCAGTCCTTTAAGGACTGCCAGTCATCGATTCACACAGTCACAGGTTTATAACCCACTAACTCCCGTTTAAACGATAGCAACATAAAGTCTATTCTGGACTGCATATTTTGGTAATGGTTAATTTACCAATGATGCAATGTGATCAAAAATCATGATTTTTGACTCCGCGTGTCAGTATCACTTTGTTTTTTACCATTTCCTACGCTTCACAGGTGTTCTGTATTTAATTCCCTACCTCATCACGGCAACAACTGCCGCCGTTAATAATTTTTTTCCTGTTATCAATTAATTAAACTGTGTTATTTAAAACAGGCTGATTGTTGCATATAAAGCATTTTTGTTGCTTTAAACTAAATAGCTAATAAAACGACAGTAATATTTCTTTACATTCAATGTGTTATAACATGGCATATTAATTGCTTTTGTTTTTATTCATTACTTAATAAGTAAATAATAATGTTCAGAAAGCAATCATCCCTCCCTATAATAAAGTATTAAATTATTCTTATCTCTGTTGGAGAAAATCATGCAACTTAAATCTCAGATACTGGCTATCGGTATAGCTCTTAGTACAGGAATTGCCAACGCCGAGCCTGTGAAGCCGGTTGATAACGGCAAAAAAGCAGACAGTTCAGTGACGCTCGATACCTTGATTGTCAGAGCGCAATCAGCCAATAATCCCAAGCAACCGTTTGAATCTTTTCTGAAACCGTCGCAAATAATACGTTCCAGAACGTCTACCAGTGATACCGCGCAAATGTTCGATCATACGCCTGGTGTCAGTTTTTCCAGTGGTGGTGGTGTTTCCAGTCGTATTGTTCTTAATGGTATGGCAGATGACCGTATTCGTGTGCAAATAGACGGCATGAATTTAATTTCGGCGTGCGGCAATCACATGAATCCTCCGCTCTCCTATGTTGCGCCTTCGAGCTTATTGAGTGCGCAAGTCATGGCAGGTATCACACCCGTCAGTATGGGCGGCGACAGTATCGCAGGAACTATTCGCGTGCAGTCGGCTGATCCGCAATATGCCGAAGACGGTAAAAAATATTTAGTTATGGGTCAGGGCTCAGCGTTTTTCCGCAGCAATAGCAATGCGTGGGGCGGTAATATTTCAACTACCTTGGCAAACAAAAATGCCTCGTTGACCTATACAGGCTCTACCGTTGAAGCGGGCAATTACAAGGCAGGCGGCGATTTCACCACCAAAAACAGAGCTAATGCCAATGATGTGGTCAGTTCTTCTGCGTATAAATCACAAAATCAATCGCTGTCGTTAGCGTTGCGCAATGACAATCACGAAGGGATTATCAAAGTCGGCTTGCAAAATATTCCTTATCAAGGTTATCCAAACGTGCGGATGGACTTAGGCGGTGATGACAGTTGGTTTGCCAATGTCAGCACGAAAAGTAAATTTGATTGGGGACGCTTGGAAACCCGCGCCTATCACGAAGATGTTCAGCATTACATGAACTTCCTGCCTGATAAAGCCGAGAGAGCAGTCCCTAGCCGTAATATGCCGATGAATACCTATAGCACCAATCAGGGATTATCAGTGAAAGGCATTATCGACGTGACGGACAAACACCAAGTAACACTAGGCAGTGAATATCAGCGTTATCGTTTGGATGATTGGTGGCAGCCAATCGGTAATAGACCCATGACCATGATGAACGGCCCAAGTCCTTTTGTGAATATCAATAATGGACAGCGCGATAGACTGGATTTTTTTGCTGAAGTGGAAAGCAACTGGAACAGCAAATGGCTGACACAATTCGGTGTGCGTGGCGGTCTCGTTGAAATGAATGCAGGCGATGTCAAGGATTATGGCGTGGTAACACGCGAAGCCGCACTGGTTAATAATCAAGATAAACAACGTACGGATGCGATTGTTGATGTGACTGCCTTAGCACGTTATACGCCGACTGATACCCAGCAATATGAATTAGGTTTTGCCAGAAAAACCCGTGCGCCCAGTTTGTATGAACGCTTTGCGTGGTCGAGAGGAACGGTGATGGGTGCAAATACTATGCCAATGTCGATGCTGATGAATAACTGGTATGGGGATGGTAATGGTTATGTCGGTAACAATAACCTGAATCCCGAAGTTGCTTACACTGTGAGCGGTACTGCCAATTGGCATGATGCTGAACAGGAAAACTGGGATGTTAAAATCACGCCGTTTTATACTTATGTAGATAACTATATTGATGCGGGTTTTTGTAAACCCGCCAATGGTGTGAGCTGTAATAACACGGCAGCGGGTAATACCACCACACACGGCGGCGGCGGTTTCAGATTGTTACAACTGGGTAACTATAACGCACAGTTAGTGGGTGTGAATGCGTCAGGCAGCAAGATGTTATTGTCAACTGACAACTACGGCAGCCTGTCTACCAGAGGCATTTTAAGTTATGTACGCGGACAAAACCTGACTTCTAACGATAACCTGTATCAACAAATGCCGCTGAATTCTACCTTGGATCTGGATTATAAATGGGGTGGCTGGGGTGCAACTATCGAAACACAATTGGTTGCTCCTAAAAAGACTGTGCAGGCGATTCGTCGCGAACCTGAAACCGCAGGTTATGCACTACTCAATTTACGCACTCACTATGATTGGAAATATTTGCGCATTGATGCCGCGATAGAGAACGTGACTGATAAAAACTACTCATTGCCTTTAGGCGGTGTTTATATCGGTGAAACCGCTTCTGCAAATCCAATCGTTCCCGTACCAGGTTATGGTCGTTCGTATAATGTCGGTTTGACAGTCACTTATTAATTAACCATCGTAACTACTCAGTCTCTTATTTAACGACTGCCAGTCCTTTCAAGGACTGGCAGTCGTATAATTTTTTCATCTCAAGGGTCTTAAGTAGAAAATGAAACAATTAATATCAATCTCTTTATTAATGGCTTTATGTCTAGTGGCTCCCGCTCATGGTGCAGAAAAAGCCAGTGAACAGCGACTGGATGAAGTTGCAGAACGTGGCTCTCATGTCGTGCCCTTCAATTTAGAGCAAACGACTCATGTTTTTTCTAAAACAGATAAAGGCTGCGTGCAACAAGCGATTATGAAAGACCCTGCAAATGCTGAACAAATTAAACTAATACGCCAGCATCTAACTAAAATTTCTACAGCATTCATTATTGTGCGGTTTGGCAGGTTCGCTCAGACTGGACGACATCGCCGCACTCATGCTTTACCAAGTCTATTATCTGGATTTTAGAGGCGCGTTATGTGAACAACATCAGCGCACAGGGCAGTTGGATCAACACGCGATTGCGCAAATTAAACAAGCCTTGCAGCCCAAGTTTGAGTGGGTTTGACATCCTCCCCGCCCTAAAGAGCGGGTGATTCCTACAGCTAGACGCTTATGCCCAAGTGCGAGAATGTTCTTTGCCGCATTAATATCTCTATCATGCGTCGTGCCACACTCGGCACACGTCCATTCTCTTATTCGCAAACCTGTTCTACCTTTCGGACTGCTTTGGCTAATCAAGCCACAGCAAGAACAGGTTTGGGTAGTGTAGCTTTCGTTGACTTCTACAAACACGCCTTGCGTCGCTATCGACTTGTATTCAAGTTGTGTTTTTATCATGCACCAGCCTGC
>JAUYBJ010000185.1 GCA_030693155.1 Methylococcales bacterium | reverse complement strand
TTCCCAAACTCCAGTTTGGGAATGCCTATTGCCAAGCTCCGCTTGGTGTGACAGCAAATTTATTTTTACTTTTATATGCCCCAAACGCCAAGCAGAGCTTGAAGATAGGCATTCCCAAGCCAGAGCTTGGGAACGAGAAATGGCGATAGTGTTATCACAGTTTGGGCAGTTCATTTTATATGTCTCGATTGTTGTAATTGCATGAGTTTTGCCTGTGTGCTTTCTAAAATAAAATCTCTTAAAAAGAGACTCGCTTTTAGTATTTCCACGCCGATTAATTCACCGTTAGCATTCAGTTCAGCGGTTATATTTGGGCTTAATTCTACGCTGTCCACTTCCTCTTCATGGGTGATAATTAAATGAATAATATCTTGTTCTGGAAAGTAATTCATTGTTGGATTATTCATAAATAAGTCGTCCTGTGGTTAATCTAAACTTGATTTGTTGCCGTGTGGTGGCATGAATAGTAATTGGTGTAATGGTTGTTTCAGTTTCTTCATAAGGAATCATAACCAGTTTTGTGCTGTGTTCACCAATAACAACACAACGATAAGTTTCAGAATCTACATAGCGTTCTGGCGAATAACGAACAATATGCTCTATCAAGCCTAAATCAAAGCCGCGTAGTTCAGCCCTGTATTTGAGGTAATCGGTAAGAATAAAAACTTTTTCAATCATGCTAATTTATGTTAGTTGCTTTCGATTAATTTTATTTCTGCATCGGTTAAGTGGAATAATTGATAGACGGCGGTGTTAAGGTCGCGCTCATGGGTTGCGATTTCAAGTGTTAGCTTTTCAATGTCTTGTTTGCCTGTTTCTAGCAGTTCCTTCCATTCAGTGAGGTCTTTAACAGGAATGTCTTGTTTGAATTCTTTGATTATTTGCTTTTGAAAGGCGGCAAAATCCAGTTGCCACCAGTTTTGCAGGGCGGTGGATAGTTTGTCAACTTGCTTGTTGGGGTGCAGGCTGGGAATAATGCCGATGAGGTTTTGTTGTTCTTTGTAACGAGTTTCGGCGGCTTGTTGACATTTTTCGGCAAGGTCAGCGATATGGGATTTTTGGTCGTCAGTAGCGGATGGAATAGAAACTTTTTCTAAAACATGACCAAGAATTTGATAAAAACCTCCACTCATAGTCAAGGCATTAGCCGTTAAAAGATGCCAACACAATTTGCTATTTAAAAGACCTAGCTCGTAATAGCCGACTGATGAAATGAAATATAAAGCGTCATTATGATATTTGCCTGTAGAGTCAAGACAAAATAAAGGATGTGGCATAAATCTACTGTAAACAATCTTCGCTTTCTCCATAAGTGGAGCATCAACCTCTTGTGCCTGTTGCAACGCAAACCATTCTTGCTTAGTGGCGCGTGATTCTAATTTGTCTTTGAATGGCAATAAATGTGCTTTTATCGCTGGATAATCATCAATTTCAATTCGTTTCTTAGCTATATAAATTAAGTACAAATCGCGTGATTCAACACGCCATTTTTTCAGGTCTTTGCCTTCCAGAAACGGCTTGAGTAATTCTGCTGATTTTGAATCACTAGCAATCAATTTGTCGCGGGTGGCGCGATTAATTACAAAGGCTTCTGTAAGTCCACTTTTAATACCATACAATGGCGAACCATAAACCTCTTTCAAGGTTTTATGCCCATGCGTCAGTTTGTGCCGCAAAGCCGCGTGAGCATCACTTTCTAACTGCCAGTTTTCCGCTGTCAGTTGTTTTTGTGGCATAGTCACCGCGCCTTGGCTAAATGCAGTATCTAGCATTGCCAATTGTTCAGCATTCTGTATTTCAGCAAATTTAAGCGTATGGTCAGCTTCAACTTTTCCTTTTTCTAAGCAAACAATAGCAGGATAAGTGGTGACTCCTTTAAAGACTTGTAAATCACCAAAATCCACAATGATTTGAACACGCGCATTGTCTAGCAAATAACGGCGTAAGGCTTCACCCGAACCCGTTTTAAAAAACGTACTGTTAGAAATATATCCCAAACAACCGCCTGTTTTAAGTAGCCGCAAACCGATTTCATAAAAATAGGCGTACAAATCCGCACGGTCAGACGCTACCGCGTAATTTGCCGATAAATAAGGCTTGAAGGGTTTTAGTATTTCCATGCGTACATAAGGCGGATTACCTAACACCACATCAAAACCACCGTTAGCAAGGATGTTTTTAAAAGTCGTTTTCCAGCCAAAATGCTCACTACTGAAACGGCTTTTATTGTCAGGTTTGAAGCGTAGGCTGTTACCGCATACTAAATGCCCGTCTAAAGAATCCAGTTTTTGCCCTTGTTTAGCCGTTTTTAACCACAGCGATAATTTAGCGATTTCAATCGCCCCCGCGTTAATGTCCACGCCATAGAGGTTATGGGTCAAAATGGCACGGTCGCCGTTAAATTCTTCTAAGGTCGCAGGATAAAGACGGCGTAAGGCGAGGGCTAATTCTTGATAATACGGCGCGAATACATCAAACGCCGCGACTAAAAACGCGCCACTGCCACACGATGGATCAATGACTTTGATACTTTCTAGGCGGGTTTGCCACGCTGTCCAATACAGATATTCGCCTATGTCGATGTCTTTTTGTTTGCCTTTGATAGGCGCGCCTGTTCCCAAACCTTCGGGGGCTATTTTGTACCATTCGCCTTTGCTGGTTTCATATTGGTTGCGTACTTCGGCTTGTTGGGCTTCTAAATAACGCCCTAAAGTGTTCTGCACAATGAAGCGGGTAATGGCATCGGGGGTATAAACAATGCCGTCTTGTTTACGTTTGCCTGTGACACTGCGCCCTTTAGTTTGAATGGGGGCTATGCGTTTTGCCAAGTCACTGATAAAGGATTTTGGTTTGGCTTCGGCGGCTTCGCGTAGTTGTTCCAGTTCTGCCACGCTTTGTTCAAAAATATGCCCCAATACGGTAACGCGCACTTCGACGGCAAAATCGTAGGCGGTTAGGGCGGTGAAACTTTCAATCAGTTCATCCTTAATACTCAGGTTTTCTAAGGCTTCATTTGCGGCAAATAAGCCGCCGTTGTAAGCGGGTATGGTTCGACTGCCCTTATCGATAGCGTGAAATAGTGTTTTTATATTCTCCCAAGCGGATAGGGTGTCGGTTGCTTTTGCATACTTGCCATAAATGTTGTCGGGCAGTAGTCCATTGTCTTCAGCAAAGGCAATAAATAAAATCCTGTCCAGTAGCGTTTGCGCGGGGTCTATGAGTGCCAGTGCGGTTAGTTTTGGATTGGATTCTGCCAAGCTGATAATGCTGTTCCAGCGCAGTTTTTGATATTCGTTGTATAAGGCGGTGGTAATGTCTTTGTCTTGTTGGTCACTTTCTTGTAGCCATTTTAAGGTTCTGCCATTGAGTATGGCGGATTCTGATAATAACGCGGTAAATCGCCAGTAGTGTGCAGGTTCGCTGAGTTCTGATAAAAACCAGCGTTCATAACGGTCTGGGCTATTGATTGCATATAACCGCCATTCTGTCATGTTGGTGACTAGGTAAAATTGACATTCGGGTAGTAGCAAACTGGCATAATTGCGGGCTTGTTCGACTGGGGTGCGGTTTTGGTAGTTTTCGCCTTTTTGTTTAATATCAAGATTGGTTTTAGTGCCTTTGTATTCACCAACCATGAGCGGCTTTTCTGATTTATCCGAAAAGCTACCTAGGGCAATATCGGGAGTTCTGTTTTCACTGGCAATATGATATTTAGGATTTAATGTCGGGGTTTTGCTGGTGAGAACGTGCCAACCCAGAATGTGAATAAAAAAATCATTGGTCAATTCGCCTTCAAACGCGCTTTCTCCAAGGTGTTCTTTTTCTGCCTTTTCCTGCCATGTTTGGATAATTTTCAAGTGATTAGGTGGAATAGCGGGTAGCGTTTTTGGAATTTGCTTTTTTAGGTATTTTGGTAAAAATAATGGGGTGTTTTTCGCTATCGCTTCGAGTTTATTTTGTGCAGTCATATTTTTTGTTATTAGTGACAATAATGTTAGTTAATTCTTCGCATTTATATCGAAGCGGGTGCGGTAATTGCTGAGTTAGAAAACACAGCAAGCTAGACTAGCACATTCACAGCAATTGCTTGTTACTAATCACAAGTATAAATGGCATTATTATAAAATATCGACATCAATCGTTATTCCTTGCTGTAACCGCCTTTTTTCCATAACTAGATTAGACTTGTTGCACCAGAATAAATAAGAATAGATAATCACTATTATCAATAAAACAGGACTAATAAACGGCTATGAAATTGGGATTATCTGATTTAAAAACAGAAAGGCAGTGTCGGGCGGCGATAGGGATGGATAAA
>JAUYBJ010000175.1 GCA_030693155.1 Methylococcales bacterium | reverse complement strand
GATTTCACATCGACAAAACTGTTGGGATCGAAGTTTTTCGGATCAACAATGGCAGAGTTAATATTGGTGAAAATTTTAAACTCATCCGAACAACGCACGTCATAGCCGTAACTCGATGTGCCGTAAGAAATGACTTTTCCCTGTGCCGATTCGCGCACCTGACCGCTTTCAAACGGTTCTATCATGCCGTGTTGTTCCGCCATACGGCGTATCCATTTATCCGATTTAATGCTCATGTGTTTTTAGTCTGTGATGTCAAAAATGGGAGATTTTATCATAAAAGCCAGTGAGCTTTAGGTTGTGCGTGACAGGAAGCTGGAGCTTCCACTTTTTCGTTCCCAATCAAGAGAGGCTGTGAAAGTATTATTAAAATAACTCACAAAACAGTTTTTGAATTTTGTAAGTCATTGTTTTTATATAATGTGGGAGAGGCTTTAGCCTCGAATACGAGGCTAAAGCCTCTCCCACATAAATACTTTCACAGTCTCAAGTGATTGGGAACGAGTGGTTGCTTAATTGGCTTGCACAACGATATTCGGAAATTTACTTCTGAAATCTTTGGCTTTTAACGCCAATTTTGCTGCGGTGGTGCGGGCGATTTGCCGATAAATATGTGCGGCGCGACTGTCTGGGTCTGCTACTACCGTCGGCTTGCCTGAATCGGCGTTCATGCGGATAGCCATATCCAAAGGCAACGCGCCTAAAAAATCCACTTTATTGCTTTCTGCCATAACCGCGCCGCCGCCGGTGCCGAAAATAGCCTCTTCATGCCCGCAGTTAGAACAAATATGGATGCTCATATTTTCCACAATACCCAATACAGGGACATTCACTTTCGCAAACATTCCCAAGCCGCGTTGTGCATCAATCAGCGCAATGTCTTGCGGCGTAGTGACAATCACCGCGCCACTGACGGGGATTTGTTGAGCAAGCGTCAATTGAATGTCACCTGTTCCGGGTGGTAAGTCGATAATTAAATAATCAAGGTCTTTCCAGTTGGTATCTCTTAGCAATTGTTGCAACGCATTAGTCACCATCGGGCCGCGCCAAATCATCGCCTGATCTTCGGGAACTAAGTAACCTATCGACATGGTTTGAATGCCATAAGCCACTTTGGGCATCATGGTTTTCTTGTCTTCGCTGTCAGGTAAACCCGATAAACCCAACATCGTGGGAATGCTGGGGCCGTAAATATCCGCATCTAAAATACCGACACTCGCGCCTTCTGCTGCAAGTGCCAACGCCAGATTAACCGCAGTAGTTGATTTACCTACGCCGCCTTTACCCGATGCCACTGCAATCATATTTTTGATATGCGGATTAGGTTTAAGGGCTTGCTGTACCGCGTGTGAGACAATTTTCACACTGACTTCCACGCTGACGTTTTCCACGCCTGCCAGTGTTTTTAAATACTGCTCTACTTCGCTTTTCAATGTCTCCAGATAGCTTTTAGCAGGATAGCCCAGCTCCAGCTTCACCGTCACATTTGCACCGTCAATCACAATGCTTTTAACCGATTTTGCAGTCACCAAATCCACACCGTGATGCGGGTCGATAAACTGGCTCAGATGATTTTCTATGTCTGTTTTTTCAATGTTTGTCATGCCTGTTCCTTGTAGGATAATAATTTATTTAAGGTTGTACCGTTTCCACTAAACCTAAAGTCGCGGCTATTCTACCTTTAAATTGCCTATCCTTTTCTAGCACAAAATATAATGGATAAATAATCCATTTGATTTTTATGATCGGCAAAATCTTTATGAACACCTGCATAGCTTTTATCGAGATTATCCAGTCTTTTCAGCGGCACAATTGAAACATCAATCCATCCTGCGCGTTCAAAGGCTTCTTTATATTGATATGGACGTAGCCTATTGGGAATACCGCGAAACCAAAACAAGTTATACACCCAGCGTGGGTATCGGTGTATGTAGTTTGGATCCCAGTCACGAATGCAGCGAGTATGGCTTTGCAGGTCTATTTCGGTAAGTAGTATGGCACCTGATTTACACACGACATTTAACTGCGAAATAGTGGTTTCTATGTCATCAAAACATTCAAATGCCGCCTGACTGAAAACCAAATCAACGCTGTCTTCAACAAACGCAGTCGCCAGATTAAAGTCATTGCTCACTTTATAATTCAGTTTTGAGGCATTACCTTGTTTAGCCGCTGTTAATTGGGCTTTTAAAAAATCAATATCTGCATGGCTGTTTATAGTTTGCAATTTTTCAAAAAACTGCTCATAAAAACTATCCGAGGTAAATTGCATCAAATCATGAACATCGCACGCATCATACTGGGAACAATTTTTTGACAGCAGGTATAGACCAATGCCTAGATCATCACCTGGCCCAAGTTCAAGAACGTGTTTACCCACAAGACAGTTGGCATCGTGGGTATAGTTTCGTAGATAAAACGACCAGTGTTCAACAATGTGTAAGTCATATTCGATACATTTGTTCACTTCCGATACACTGATATTTTTTGCCGCATAACCTTGAAGGTGATTTTTAACCTTCGCCAGCATCAAAAAACAAATACCGATGGCGTATAAAAACGTATTTCGTAACATTTTTGATCTCCTTGTTATTAAATGTATCGTGCCTTTGAACACGATAAAAATGTGCAGTCTATTAATATTTACTTTGCTGATAATAAAATTAACCTTAAACCAACGCGATATAGCTTTATTGCTTTTACTAACCAGTTTTGCTGAGTACAAACCTAGGTTTGTACTCCTGTGTTTGTCGCTTCGTTTATAATTCTCGTTCCCAAACTCCAGTTTGGGAATGCCTATTGCCAAGCTCCGCTTGGTGTATCAATATAGTTGTTGTTCCATTATAAAACAATCGGTTAGCGAGATAGAAGTTCCAAAGCCCCGCGCAGACTCCGAGAATATCATCATATAAATCAATAAGATGGTTTCTTAGTCTGTCAGAAAGAATACGGTAACGCTTCATGCCGCCAATACTATGCTCGACTTTTATTCTCACAGAAGCCATGCGCGTATTTTCATCTTTTTGCGTGTCTTTTAATGGATTATTTTTAGTTTTCTTATGCGGAATAGAGATACTTTTACACAGATAAT
>JAUYBJ010000155.1 GCA_030693155.1 Methylococcales bacterium | reverse complement strand
TACTAGGTTCTGTTGACATTTCGGGAATAGTCATTCAGAAACAACCAGTTATAGATATATAGCAAAATCATAACTTACTGATATAGTTAGCGATTTTACCAAATGTCAACAGAGCCTAAGGCTACTCATCGCGTTTGTGAGCAATATTTTATCGTTTTTTACTCAAAAATAATTTTATATAGTATGGTTTATGCTTTATTTGTTATGCGGTGTTGATTTTTGTCTAGGTAAGCTCAGTATTATTTGTCAATTTAATGAGGATTCCAGTTATTTATGTTTAAGTTTTTTCAACGAAAATACAGTTATCGGTTGTTTTATGTATGGCTTATGGTCTGCACTGCTAATGCAAACTCCGCATCAGAACAATCACCTTTAGAAGAATATCGTGCGATTACGCGCTCGATTGAAGCAATGAAAACCAATAATCAACACTTGCAAAAGTTGTTGGAAACGCAAGCTACCGAAAAAAAATCATTAATACAGCAAGCAAAAGACATTGAAGTTACTCAACGTGAAGCCTTACCGATGTCGTTAAAAATGCTAGAGAATTTAGATAAGTTTATAGCAATGGATGTGCCATTTTTGCCAGAAGAGCGTGCCACACGTCTTAGCCAACTGAAAGACATGATGCTAAAAGCAGATGTGACCGATGCGGAAAAATTTAGACGATTACTTGAAGCCTATCAAATTGAAACAGCTTACGGTAATACGCTAGAAGCCTATAAAGGTGTTTTATCGCTGAATAGCGTAGATGTAGCAGTTGATTTTCTGCGCTTAGGACGAGTTGCTCTTTTTTATCAACGCTTAGATGGTAGCGAAGCAGGACTGTGGAATAAAGAAACTAAACGCTGGGAAATATTACCTAGTAACTATGCGCGTGCTATTGGTAAAGGCTTGCGGGTTGCGCATAAAGAAACGGCACCCGATATGTTAGTGCTTCCTGTTTTTGCACCTGAGGTGAAAAAATAACATGAGAAAATTAATTGTTTGTATGGCATTGGCGTTGTTTTGCATGGTTGCCAATGCCACTGTGTCGGAACAGGAGGCGTTGTTGCAAGATATTCGGCGTAGTCAGGCTAATAATGCTAACGCTGAACAAGAACTTTTATTTATCAGTAATGTTGCCGAACAACAACAAATGTTAGAAGCGGCACGCGCAGCATTAAAAAAAGAAACGAACCTCAATGTCGAGCTAAAAACTCAGTTGGCAACAAATTTAACAGAATTGGCAAATTTAGAATCGGCATTATCTGAAAAAGTCGGTTCGTTAGCCGATTTATTCGGTGTGGCGCGACAAGTGGCAGGGGATTTAAAAGCTGAGTTGAGCAAGTCGATTATTTCGGCACAATTTCCACACCGAACACAGGCGTTGGCAGAAATAGCTAACAATAAGGCGTTGCCAAATATGGAACAACTTGAAAAACTTTGGTTCTTGTTGCAACAAGAAATAATCGAGTCAGGCAAAGTGGCGCGTTATCAGGGTGATGTGTTGTCGGCGACAGGTGAGTTAGGTCAAGCTACAGTGCTTAGAGTGGGTACTTTTAACGCAACAGCAGATGGGCGTTATTTACATTACTTACCCGAAACAGGCAAATTATCTGAATTGCCACGTCAACCTGATGGAAAATTTTTGACAATGGCTAAAAATTTGACCAATGCTACAACAGGGCAGATGGATTTTGCCATAGACCCTACGCGCGGCAATTTACTGGATATGTTGATTCAAAAACCTAGCTTTATCGAGCGTGTTCAACAAGGTGGTTTAATTGGCTATATCACGCTGTCTCTTGGTTTTGCGGGTTTTGCGTATGGCGTGTTTCGTTTGCTAATGCTGTACGGTATCGGTAAAAAAATGTTCGCCCAATTAGACAGCACTGCTAACCATACCGACAATCCATTAGGCAGATTGTTTATAGTTGCCGAAAAAAGTAACGGTGATAGCAACAACTTAGAGCTATTACTGGATGAGGCGATTACGCGTGAAGTACCTGCTTTAGAAGATGGATTACCACTGATTAAACTTATCGCGGCAATGGCCCCCTTATTAGGATTATTAGGCACAGTGACAGGCATGATTATCACTTTTCAGTCGATTAGTTTGTTTGGTTCAGGAGACCCTAAACTGATGGCAGAAGGGATTTCTCAAGCATTAGTGACAACGGTTATTGGCTTATCTGTCGCTATTCCTCTGCTTTTTTTACACAGTCTTTTAGCGGCACGCAGTCGTGTATTGGTACAGATTTTAGATGAACAAACAGCGGGGTTAATCAGTCGGCGAGCGGGTTTGTAATGACAGCCCTGATTAATTTTTTTGATAACTTATACACGTTTATTGATTCAGGTGGATATGTTCAGTGGGTCTTATTCATTGTTTCAATTTGCTTATGGTCGTTAATTGCTGAACGCTATTTATACCTGCACTTAAACTATCCTGTAGAAAAAGCGCGTTGTCTAGCGCAATGGAACAGCCGCGATGATAGACATACAAAGCCAGCCTTATATATTCGTAATTGCCTTATCGCCGAAGTCAAAATAAATATGCGGCGTACATTGTCAATTATCAAAATGCTAATTGGTCTGTGTCCATTACTCGGTCTACTTGGTACTGTACTGGGTATGATTCATGTATTTGATGTCATTGCCGTCATAGGAACAAGCAATGCCAGAGAAATGGCGGCAGGTATTTCGCAAGCCACCATCTCAACAATGGCAGGGATGACGATTGCTATTGGTGGACTGTATTTCAGCCGAAAACTTGAACAGCGTGTTAATAAAGAAATTCACCAACTCATCGACTTACTTAAATACCATTAGGAGATTGATATGCGCCGTAGAGCCAATCGTTCCGCTTTGTCTGAACAAACTGCCGAAATTGACATGACCCCCATGTTGGACATCGTCTTTATTATGTTAATTTTCTTCATCGTCACCAGCTCAAGTGTTAAAGAATCTGGCTTAGAGGTTAACCGCCCGCAAGCACAGACGGCTGAAAAAAAAGAACACGTCCATATTATTGTTGGTATCCGTCCCAATGGCGAAGTATGGATAGACAAACAACCTGTTGATATTCGCGCGGTCAGAGCCACAATGGCGCGTTTGCAAGCTGAAAATCCTCTAGGTTCAGTTGTTATTGCCGCCGACCGAGAAACAAAAACCCAACATTTAGTTGCTGTAATGGATCAACTTCGTTTAGCGGGTATTACCAATGCCGCTATCGCAACTGATTAGGATACGCCTGTGAAGTCGTTACTCACCGCTCTTTCCATTGGATCACTGGTATCCGTTGGTCTATTTTGGATAATGCTTTCCATGTTAGTGAACACCCCGCAAACCGTAAAAAAACCAGAGCCATTAAACAGCATAGAATTTATCCGCTTAGCGCGTGAACTTGAAGCACTTTCAGTATTAGAACCATTAACCGCATTAAAACCCGTCACTATTCCAGAACTTACTGCCATCTATGAACCCGCCCCCATAGCAAAACCCATTGAAATACCCGAACCACCACCTATACCTGCCGCTAAGCCAGTTGTTATAACAAAACCAACGCCTAAAACTGTGTCTCCTAGCCTAGCAAAAAAACCTGCACCGCCAAAGCCTGTACAACCCACGCTAAGGCGAACTGATATACCCAAAAGCGAATCCCAAGTTGCACCCCAAGCGACTACCACACCTAAGACAACCTCACCTACACCCAGAGCAACGCCGCCTACACCGTCAGAACCCATTTTCAGCTCAAATGTCACGCCGATTGTCCGCACGCTCCCCAAATACCCTGCACAAGCCTTGCGTCGTAGTGTCGAAGGTTGGGTAAAAATTGAATTTATCATCACTACAGATGGCAATGTGAGTAATCCTCGCGTGATTGCCGCACAACCCAGTGATGAATTTAATGACGCGGCTCTTGCGGCAATTAGACAATGGAAATTTAAAGGCAAAGTTGTCAATGGTCAGCCAGCTACGCAACGAACTATTCAAACTTTACGCTTCAAATTGGATTAACTCATAGATGGGTTTAAGGATTGATTTTGAGTGGTTTTAATCATATAAGGGTGGGCATTGCCCCCTTTCAGAGTCGTATTCTCTGATGGGCATTGCCCACCCTACGTCATTGGCAGTCGTCGGAATTTTACGGCGATTGGCAGCGCGTTTGCCCTGTCCTTTGGTTATTTCAGATACGGCAACCCACGCGCCTAGGGCTTCGTTCCAGATGCTGTGATAGATGTGGTTCATGATGACAACTTGCCTTGTGTCGGGGGTTTTTGAACAGCGATACAACGTAATACTGTTGACTTGAAAATAGGTTCATATTATCACCATCGTCTGTATCATGCTAAACGTAATCATCTAAAAATTAAGCGGTTTTTGCAGTGTAGCTGTTAAAATCGGCTTATTAAAATTCAACGCAATACCCTGAGTGTGTCATGCCTACATTACTGCACCACCTGCTATTCAAGACCGC
>JAUYBJ010000148.1 GCA_030693155.1 Methylococcales bacterium | reverse complement strand
GGTAGCATCAATAATAAGAGGCTCTGCATCCGCAAAGTAGCTCTCAAAGTCCTTAATGTTGATGAAGTTACGCTTCGGCATACAGTTCAATGTGCTTAATGCCTTGCCTAATATCGCTAACCCAGCGTCCTGATTCCGTTGTGCATTCGACGCATCCAACCCGCTCCCCAAACCCAACAAATCATACGTTAATCCAGACTTTAAACTAAATAAAGTATATAACAACAGCTCTTCTTCACTGTTTATACAATAGCCGATCCCATTATCAACCTGCTTCTCTTTTAACCTCATACCGTGAATATCAAGATAACTCTGCTTAAACGCTTCTAATAACTTAAAAAATCGGTCTTTATCCATCCCTATCGCCGCCCGACACTGCCTTTCTGTTTTTACCCAATTTCATAGCCGTTTATTAGTCCTGTTTTATTGATAATAGTGATTATCTATTCTTATTTATTCTGGTGCAACAAGTCTATTATAAAAATAATAAGATGTGCTGACGAAGGAAGCGCATCATTTGCGATTGATGGGCTTCGTACCTCAGCCCATCCTATCGTGCTATCCGCTTATTGTGGACACATTATTATCAATAATTCGATCAGACAAGTCTAAACAATGTGATACAGTTCGCCTATATTCTTTCTCCTTCTCTTTACCTGTTTTTTTCATCATTCTTAAATTAAGAAGTCTTATTGCTGAAAGAATTAATTCATTATTTAATGCGTTGATAAAATCTTTTTCTTCAATAAATATAGTTATCTCGTCTCCTTCGGTCGCTTCAAAAGCGTCTCTTACTTCTAATCTTAATGATGGTATATTGTTGAATATTCCATTGAAGCTTAAATTATTTTTTAGATATTTTAAAAAAGGAAGCTTGGAAACAAAAAGCATAACATTCAATGAATCGTCTGTATTTTTATAAGCCGATAATACAGGAACGGTATTTATATTTATTCTTGATATACAATTATCTTTTGCTAGATGCTTTGGTAAACAGGTAATGCTCCAGTAATTATATTCACTTGCAATATAATTAGGGATAGATGACTTTAGATAAACGGATAAAAAATTAATTAATCTTGGAAAATAAATATTATTTTGTAAAATTTTAAATCTATCACTAAATTTAGTTCGCACAGCTTGATTATCGAATTTATTACCTGATAAATAATTATACCTTAAATCAGAAAGCCATAATTTTTGACAGCTTTCATCAAAAATATTACTAAATTCAATTTGCTTTAAGTTGCGTATTCTCAGTAAATTTTTTTCAAAAAAAGCTATGATTTTGGTCTCTTCATTAAAAAGTTCAGTTTCAACTATGGATTTAAAGTAAGCGTTCTTAATGTCGTTAAAAGCTTTACAATGTTGTTTTAATCTGTTCTGTATATTTTTTGTTTGTCCAACATAATATTCATTATTGCTAAATTCAAGAATATAAACCCCTTGATTTATACAGCCAAACCAGCTTTCAGGGCTATCGTTAAATTCAATAATATAAATTCCACTTGCTTTTTCTTCCTTCAAAATTGAAAACCCAAGATCAACAAATGAAGAGGATAGATTTAAAACAATTAACTCATTTGAATGGAGATTGCTAAAATCATAGGAGTTAATTTTTTCAATGTCATGAAAAACCTCTGTGTTCTCAATATCTTGCAATAATAACATCTCATAATCTTTAATTGCTTCCTCAAATTTATCTAAACAAAAATATGCTTCGGCTCTCCAAGCTAAAACTGTATTATCTAGTTCATCTTCTAAACATAAAGTGAAAATTTCAATTGCTTTTTTATAATTATCAATACAAAGATAGGAAAGTCCCAATAGATCATAAAAAGTTTTTTTGTCATCTAATGAATGGGATTTTTCAATATCGTTTATAGCTAACTGATATTCTTCTAAGTCAAAGTAGCACTGCGCTCTATTAAATAAACCTTGTGTATAATTTGGATGTAATTCTAATGATATTGAAATATTATTGATTGCTTTGTCTAATTGATTAAGATTATAAAAAGCCTTGCCTCTTGCTCCAAAAAACAAATAATTTGATTTATCTAACTTTATTTGTTCATCGCAATAACTAATAATCTGCTTAAATTCCAAATTATCATAAAGTTTTTTAAGAATCTTTTCATGATGTTCATTCATTATTTTTAGCCCATCAATCTCGACAATTCATTACGCATACAATAACCGCCCTTTAGGTTCTGGAATATCTCGTCCTAATTCTTCAGCAGTTTCTAACCATTCGCTAATAACTTGTTCAGCATTTTTAACCGCTTCTTGATACGTTTTACCATCCGCCATACAACCTGCTAATTCAGGTATTTCAACCAAATAGGCGTTATCGGTATCACTCCAATAAATAATCATTTCATATTTAATCATTAGTAATATCTCCTAGTTGATAGCGAATAATTAATTCACGCACTTGTTTAACTTGATATGGCTTTGCCATCGCGCCTTTAGGTTGTAAACTCAGGATTTCATTTACATCATGGCGGGTAAAAATATGATGGTCGCCGCGTATTCTGAGTTCAAATTGCAGGCGTTGTAATAATTGGGTTAGTTCAGTAAACGCAATATTATTGTCAGAGCGACCATTTAGAATTTTAAACAGTAGCTTGTTGTATTTTCCCATTAACCCACTGAACCTTCCAAGCTCAAACCCAATAACGCTTGTGCTTCTACCGCAAATTCCATTGGTAATTCTCTGAATACTTCTTTACAAAAACCATTCACTATCATGGAGACAGCATCTTCGGCGGAGAGTCCGCGTTGTTGGCAGAAGAATAATTGGTCTTCGCTGATTTTTGAGGTGGTGGCTTCGTGTTCGACTTGGGCGGATGGGTGTTTGACTTCGATGTAGGGGAAGGTGTGCGCGCCGCATTTATCGCCGACTAACAGGGAATCGCATTGCGTGTAGTTGCGGGCGTTTTCCGCGCTTTTTAATACTTTGACTAAGCCCCTATAGGTGTTTTGGGCTTTGCCTGCTGAGATACCTTTGGACACGATGGTGCTGCGGGTATTTTTGCCGATGTGGATCATTTTTGTGCCAGTGTCGGCTTGCTGATAATTGTTGGTGACGGCAACGGAATAAAATTCGCCGATGCTGTTATCGCCTACTAATACACAGCTGGGGTATTTCCATGTGATGGCTGAACCTGTTTCAACTTGCGTCCATGAGACCTTGGAGTTATCGCCACGACATTCGGCGCGTTTGGTGACAAAATTGTAAATACCGCCTAAGCCGTTTTTATCACCCGGATACCAGTTTTGGACGGTGGAATATTTGATAGTGGCATCTTTTAGGGCAACGAGTTCAACAACGGCGGCGTGTAGTTGGTTTTCATCACGCATGGGGGCAGTACAACCCTCTAAATAACTGACGTGACTGCCTTCATCGGCAATAATCAGGGTGCGTTCAAACTGTCCTGTGTTGGCGGCGTTGATACGGAAATAGGTTGATAATTCCATTGGGCAGCGCACGCCTTTAGGGATGTAGACGAATGAGCCATCGGTGAACACGGCGGCATTGAGCGCGGCAAAATAGTTGTCGGTGTGTGGGACGACTGAACCAAGGTATTCTTTGATAAGTTCAGGATGTTCGCGCAGGGCTTCGGAAATGGGGCAGAAAATAACGCCGACATCGTGGAGTTTGCCTTTAAAAGTGGTGGCGACGGAGACGCTATCGAACACCGCATCAACGGCAATACCTGCCAGACGTTCTTGTTCATCTAAGGGAATGCCCAGTTTTTTGTAGGCTTCTAAGACTTGCGGGTCGATTTCATCCAAACTTTTGGGGCCGTCTTCTTTGCGTTTGGGCGCGGAATAGTAGCTGATGGCTTGGTAATCAATGGGATCAAATTTGACGAACGCCCATTCAGGCGGAGTCATGGTTTGCCAATGACGGAAGGCTTTTAAACGGTATTCCAGCATGAACTCTGGTTCGTTTTTGACCTTTGAAAGTTTATGAATCACGGCTTCATCTAAACCGACGGGGAAAGTGTCAGTTTCTAGCTCAGTGATAAAACCTTGTTTGTAATCTTGATTGAGCAGTTGGTTGATTTCTTCGTTACTGGCTGACATTGTGATTCTCTATTCGATATAAACTAGCAATGGGAATAAGGGTTTCTTGGGGTTTTATCATGTCCGCTAAGGTCACGGATTCAAGGGCGTTATAAATGGCGCGATTAATCACGTTCCAATGTCCGCTGATATTGCAACCTGCGGCTTGTTCGCAACCTTGTTGGGAAATGCTGCATTCGGTGACGGCAATCGGGCCTTCTAAGGCACTGATAATGGTGGCTACGGTAATTTTGTCAGGTGCAGCGGCGAGCAGATAACCGCCTTTTGCACCGCGTGTGGAGATGAGGACTTTGGCGTTGACCAGTGCTTTTAGGATTTTGCTGACCGTTGGTAATGAGATACCCGTCACGGTAGCCAGTTCCATTGCGGCACAGACGCGCCCGTTATTCTTTGCCATAAAGCTAAGAATAACGGTTGCGTAGTCTGTTAATTTACTGATTTTTAGCATAATCCCCACCTGTTTTCATTGGGGACTATTTTAGTCCTATTTAATTTCTGAGTAAAGAACTCAAGTAATTATCAGTCTTGTAAAAGAATCAGACTGTCAGTCATTAATCAGTTATGCAGTGGTCTAACAAAAACGAACGCTATGATTAGGTTGATATAATAACTCACATAAACGAGAACAATACCACGAAAGAAAAACGACAAACTTTTGATACCTGCTTCAAGGTAGCATGAGTCGCAAAGCTAATTGCTCTGTCCATTACCCACAAATACTATTCCAATTTAACCACATAGGCTTGGGAAGTGGCATTAATAGCTTCAGCAAAGTCACGGAGGCGTTGTAGCCCACGCCATAAGGCTTCCGCACCTACTACACCAAACCTTTAAAAGATAGGATAATAAGAGCCTTACTAAATGACAGAGAGAGAATATCATTCGTACCAGCCCAATTATTAAACTGACTGATGAACAAAAACAGCATCTGGAAGAAATCACCCGTAGTCGTTGAATGCGCCACGGCTTGGTTCAAAGAGCGAAGATTGTCTTGCTTGCCCATGCAGGTCATAAAAATACGGAGATTAGTCG
>JAUYBJ010000147.1 GCA_030693155.1 Methylococcales bacterium | reverse complement strand
ACCGCTTTTCAATAAGTACAGCACCGCGCAAAATACATCGTACAAATCAACTTGGCGCGGGCGCGTCTTCTTGCGCGCACTTTCCAATAGTTCACGAATCTGTTCAAACTGTTCTCGACTAATGTCACTCGGATATTTTTTTCTCATCCTGCTATTATTACTTAATTACTGTAGATTTTGAACAGGTTCTAAGTCCCTTGAAGGGATGTTATCTATGGTGATTAACGAATACGCGACTATTGAATAGCAATTAATTGGTAGTCTTTTTGGGCGACTTGCCAAGATAGATAAACGCGTTTGCCATCACTGACTAGAAACGGCTCATCTGCCATTTCTGTGGTTTCTGCAAGCACGGCAGGTGCTGACCATGTTTTGCCTTCATCGTCAGATTTCATGACTAAGGCGCGGTTAGTTTTACCGTCAAATGCTTGCCAAGTAACCAACACTTGTTTATTCATCGCCAGTACATGAGGGTGACTCGCGCCTTCTTTAGCAAAGTTAATGGATTCAGAAAAATGCTTGCCTTGGTCGCTGGAATAGCCATAAAACAAGCCTTGTTTAGACTCCGCACCACTAAACCACACCGCATGATAAATACCCGATTGGGCAATGGCTAGTGCAGGGCCGTGATGCGGACAGGCATCAATTTTCCAATTTTCATGACTCATGCGCTGCATCGTGTCAGGTGTTTGCCAGTCTTTGAATTTAACCAGTGCATGATCGCGAATACCGCCTTCAAAAATATGTCGCCAGACCAAAACAGGCGTATTATCGGGAGCAATAACGGTGTCGATACGGCAACATTCGCAGACGTTGTCAGTCACAGATTTGTTGGTTGTAAAATGTTTGCCGCCATCGTTGGAGGTGCTGTAATACAAAGACAACCCTTTCACTTCTTTACCCGCTTTTTTTGCCGCTTCGGTGTTTCTTGCATCCAGCCACGCGACAAAAATTTCGCCGTTTTTACCGACCGCCAAACTATCAAAACGATGACGGATGATGTCTAAATTATCGTTGACGGTGACAGGTGCGCTAAATGTTTTGCCGCCATCGGTGGAGCGGCTGAAACGCACATAAGTGCTGCGTTTTTTATCCAGCGTAATCACCCACGTCAGGTAAATATTACCTTTGGCATCGACTTTTATTTTCGGACGGCTTTCATTTTCAGCGGCGACCGCTTCGGGTGCTGAATTGATTAATACGGGTTTGGAAAAGTGCTTGCCTTTGTCGGTAGACGATTGAATGTAAATGGATTGATGGTTTGTCCATACTGCCCATAGTTTGCCTTTGGTATCAAACGTGGCGGTGACAGTATCGGCGCATTTGCTAAACGGTGGCGTTTTGGGGTCGGCACACACGCCTTTTTTAGGCTGTTTGTGCGACATTTTTTTCTCAGCGGATTTGCTTTTTTCAGCCGATTTGCTGTCGGGCTGAGAGGCGGGTTCTTTCTGTGCGGAGGGTTTTACGGTCGTTTCATCGGTGGCACAGCCTGAAACAATAAGGCTGGTCAGCAATAGGATATAAGGTGGAAATTTCATAAATAATCCAGAGTTTTTGTAGGCTGGTTTAGCATTGGCGTAACCCAACAATACAATTATGCGGATATGTTGGCGTTCGCTAGGCTTCCAATCAGCGTGTGAGCAAGGCAAAAAATAAATCTCCGAGGTTTCAAAAACCTCGGAGATTTGCACAAAGATACCGTTTTAATAGTTGAATTTCAATTCAGCAAAGTAAGTACGCATGGGGAATGGATGGAAAATCCAGTATTCATTGTTGTTGACGTTATCAATACCCGCCGCTACGGCAAACTGCTTGGTGAGTTGGTATTTAGTGCGTAAATCAACCACGAAGAACGCGGTGTTGCCTGTGTAAGTGCCGCCATTGGTGTCGGCGTTGTTTAATGCACTGAACTGTTTGCTGCTGTAACGCATACTGACGGAGTTAGTCCATTTATCGGTCGGACGATAAGCAACTGTCGCACTGGCACGCCATTCAGGAACACGCGGTTGACGTGCGCCGACGGTAGGGAAGTTGGCGTAAGGGTTGGCAGCGTTGAACGGTTGGCGAGCGGCGGCAGCATCGGCAGCACTGTTTTTAGTGATGCGCGAATCTGCCCACGTTGCATTACCTGATAAATCCAGCCCTTGGATACCGACATCCGATTTTTCACCTGCAAATTCAATACCGTAGGTTTCAATTTGGCGAACGTTTTGCGGTGAGCTAATCACCGCGCCTGATGGCGTGATACCCGGTTGTGAGTAAATAGCGTTATTGACGCGCTCTTGGAATAAGCTCAAGCGTAATTTGCCTTTATCCAAGGCGTATTCGGTTGCCAGTTCAGACGATAAGGCTTCTTCGGGTTTTAAATTAGGATTACCGTTGGTGATGGTAGTTTGACCACCTGTGGTGACAGTGCTGGTTTGAAACAGTTCCGTAGCGGTCGCAAAACGATAGGCTTGAGCGACCGATGCACCAATTTTTAAGCGTTCCATGGGTTCCCACGTCATTTTAAACTTAGGTGAAAAATGCGTGACGTTGTTGTTGGCCTGATTAATGGTTTGCAGTCTGCCATTGACGGTCGCGCTGTTGACACCATCATAAGCGTGCCAGCTTTCTAAACGTCCGCCTAAGGTTAGATTCCAGTCTTTATGAAAATCCCATGAATCCTGCATCCAATAGGCTTCGGTTTGGGTTTTGCCTTTTGAAAGAGTCGTAGGATTACCTGTGCCGTTCGTGCCTGTCCAGTTGTTGGTGACGGTATAAATGGGGTTGTTCAGCTCATACAAATCATGATGAAAACCGAAACTGACTTCATGCTGTCCCATAGCTTGTGGTCGCCAGATACCTTTGGCATCGGCAGTATGCCAGCCTGTGCCTGTCAAGCTGGTAATCGTACCCGCGCCATTTTGTGAGGATTGCAGCGGAGTTCCTGTGGATGCACGGGCGATGTCTTTACCGTAATCAACCACGCTGCCTGATAAATCCCAGTCAAAAATGCCGCCTGTACTGGATTTGATGTTCATGCCGTGTGACCAATGCAGTTGTTCGGCACGCGATTCACCGAACGCATTAGGCGCGAGGGTATAGCGCATACCATTGATATTGACGTTGCCATTAGTAACGACTGCGCCTGTTCTTGCGTTGGTCAGAAAACTCTCAGAACTGACGTGATTGTCATTTTGCCATAAGCCCAGTGTGTACGCCGCTTTGATAGTGGGGGTGATGTCATAAGCCAGTTTCCATTTAAAGGTATCCTGCACGGTGTGATTGATATTGCCTGCGCCTAATACTTGGGCGGATCGACCATAAGGATTTAAGTTGGCAACTGCCCCTGTAACGGGGGTATCAGCAGCCGTCGCTCTGATGGTTGAGGTCAGGGGATTTTGATAGCTGATAGGCTGACTGTGGTTGTCAAGATGAGTGACATCAAACCGCCACGAAAAATCTTTCATTTTGTCGCCTAAATTGAAGGCGTATTCTTGAGTGTCGTAGGTTTTGCCCTGTCCATAGACATTGTAGGTTTGCCAGCTGCTTTTTATATCCGCGCCCGCTTCAAATTTTTCGGGCATTTTGGTGGTCATTTCGATAACCCCACCGATAGAGTTACCTGAATACGCCGCCGAAAAAGGGCCGTACATCACATCGACGCGTTCAATTTCGTTGGGCGATACCATATTCCAGCGTGGTGAACCCGTGTTGCCGTTGTTGTTGCCCAGCAAGGAAGACAGCATGATGCCATCCGCATAAATCAAACCACGCGCACTTAAGCCCGTACCCGAAGTACGCCATGCGACAGGGGCATTAGTATCGCCTGCATAACGCTTGCGCACGGTAATGCTGGGCATATATTTAATGGTATCTTCCGCACTCATCGCGTTGATGGTGTTGTCTATTTGCTTGGAGGTAATGCTTTCGGTGGTTGCAGGCAATTTGTAACGTTCTTTGGAGGATTCTGCGGCGATTGGTGTGCGCTGGTCTTCAACGGTCATTTCTGGCATTTGCTTAACAGTATCAGTCTTTGCAGGAACTTTGGTTTCAGCGATAGCGAATGGCGAGCTTAATAATAATGCACACAGTAAGGCGCGGCGTGGATTAAGTGGAAAAGGGGGGATGATGTGATTCATAGTCTTCTCGGTTGTTATTATAGTTTTGTAGATCGGGGTGAGGCACGAACTCCAACTTTTACACAGAGGGAAATTGTTGGGGTTCGCGTAGCTCACCCCAACCTGCGTTATTAATATTTTAAAGAGGCGTTCACGAAATAAGAACGTTGTGGAAACGGGTGGTTTTCAAAGGCGTTGACATTGAATACGTTGTCGATACCCGCTGAAACACTGCTTTTTAAACCTTTATACACAGGCAGTTTATAAACAGCTTTCAAATCTACGAAAGTCGATTCATCGGTGCCGCCCATCACCTGACTGGCAACATCGGTATTATCTAAACGCTGGAAGGAATCACTGCGATAACGCACACCGACCGTACCGTCCAGTACAGGCATGACATGGTAAGTCAGCGTACCGTTGATTTGCAGTCTGGGCAAACGATCCCATTGATTGCCGACCAGTGCGGTATTACGCGCATTTTTTCTGATTTCCTTGTCCATGATGGTGGTGTTAAACATCACGTCCAGCGGCAGTTTAAAAAAGTCACTTTGTTGGAAAGTTAAATCCACTCCTACCGCTCTGGTTTGGTCAATCGGTAAGAAAGTGGTGGTGGTTTGACCGTTGACCACTTGGGTGGTGTTGGATATTTCGTCACTGACGCGGTCATAAAAGATATTGGCGCGGACATAACCTCTGGGAATATCGTACTGTGCCATCATGTTATGGAAATAACCATGCTCAGGCCCTAAACCCGGAAAGGCAATGGTTTGGCTGTTCAGTCTGGACTGACTTGAGTACATTTCTTCGGCAATCGGGAAACGATAGGCTTTAGAGAACGAGTAGCGGAATGTCCAGTTATTCGGTGAGAATTCCAGCGAGGCTTTCGGTGAAATGCGTGACGCATCACGATTTTCGTAGTTTTGAATGCGTAATTTTGACGTAGCGGGTAACGTGTAATCATAGACATGAGCATCCATGGTTTGCCAGTAGTCATAACGTGCGCCTGCCATCAAACTCCAATCGGGCAAGAACCGCCATTCCATTTGCGAGAATACCGCGTTGGTTTGGGTAGTGCCTGCATTGTCATTGGTTAAGCTACTGGTAGTTCCTGCCGCATAATTGTTGCTGTTATAGGTTTTAAGACCCAAAGAAGCATGGTTAAATTGATAACCGCCCATGAATGACAAATCATCGCGCCCCAAAAATTTATCGGTGGCTAATTTCAAATCGTAAGAAGCCCACCATGGTTTTTCATCAACAATCTGCCCTTTGTTTTGATTGAGCGGATGACTCGGATTGAGATTTGAACTGACTGATTGATTTTTGGCATCGTAATAACTGGCGGTGGTATCAATTTTCCAGTTGGTGGATATTTTGCCTTTTAAACTCAAACCGTAGTTAAAGGCGTTGCGTTCTGTGGTGCTGACACTAAATACCGATCCCGGTACGACGATGTTTTTATTGAATAACGGATCGTAATAATTGGTATTTGCCGACAACCCGCCGCCATTAGGATTCGCTCTGGTTGCAACAGTCGCGCCGCCCCAGTTGGTTGTACCGTTGGCATTGGTCAGTAAGCTGTTCGGGTCATCAACGGTATCCTGACGATTTTCGTAAGCAAAGGTAAAGCGACCTTGCAACTCGTCGGTAAAGTCATAGCCCATCTTCATTTTAAATAAATCAGTGATGGGTTGTGACAGACCTATATCACCATAAGCGATGGCGGGAGCGGCGGTTGCCAGTTGATAATTCTGACCGCCGTTTGCTCTGGGTAATGCGGCTTGGGCGGCGCGTTGTGCGGCGGTGTTCAGCACGGGCGTGGTTTGCGCGGCGGCATTGATAGTCTGCGGTTGCCCTTCATTTTCAAAATGATTGTAAGAACCCCAAATACTGAACTTATCAATACGGTCACCTGCCGCAAGATAAGTTTTAAAACCCGATAAGGTTTCATTGCGTCCTGAACGGTGCATGGTTTGGAACATCCCTGTAGCATCGAATTCCGCTTCAAATTTTTCAGGCATTTTGGTGGTCATATTGACGACACCGCCGAAAGAATTACCGCCGTATTGTGCGGAAAACGGCCCGTATAACACCTCTGAAGATTCAATTTCGCTGGGCGATACCATTGACCAGCGCGGTGCGCCGCTGAAACTAGTCCGTAATGGATTATGTAACGGCATTCCGTCACCGTAAACCATGGAATGCGCCGTTTGAAATGAGTTTGAGGTACGAATACCCAACGTGCCGTTTGGATCACCCATATAGCGTTTGCGTATTAATACACCTGGTGCATATCTGAACGCATCTTCAACAGTGGTGGCGTTAATTTTGGTTCTGACATCCGCCGCTTCAATGGTATAGGTCGGTGTTGCTTTGGAGGTATTGGGAAATAGCTTGGTAGTGGCGGCATCTGTCACCGTCATTTCGGGCATTTCTTTGGTTTTATCAGCCACGGCAGATGATTTGTTTTTAACGCTGGGAGTCGGTGTGACAGGTTCGGCGGCGATAGAGCTGCTTAAATAGCCCACACCCAGTAATAAAGCAATTTTTTTCATGCGATTTCCTCGGTTGTTGTTATCTTCATACAATTGGTTGTAATCTGGCTAATAAATAAAGCAGAATTTGTGCCAAGGTTCAAAAAGCGAGTATTTCCTGACTAAAACACTATGGAAAAACAAAAATCAGCGGGGAATAGGGTAAAAGTGCGTTATATGACTGGGTTATGTATAGTTAAATAACACAGTTTAATTAATTGTTGTTCGACGACACTGTGATGCGGTTGTGTTTTACTAAAACTGAGCGGAGGTTAAAAACAGTGATGTTGTTTTTTTACAAATGGCACGCGGGGATTTTACAAATGTCGGCAATATCACGCATTTGCGATGGGAAATACGATTAGCGATGTCGCTGTCGGACAGGAAAAAAGGAGGGTAATGTATTATTTACATTGAGACATGACTGCCAGTCCTTCAAGGACTGGCAGTCATGAGTATCGCAGAACAGGTTTAACCTGCTACTAAAAGGAGATTACTTGGCTATTTTTTTTAAACCAGGGCAATCAATGCTGATACGTTGTACAGGATTGCCTAATTTTACGGCGGTTAATTGCCCGCCCCATAAACAGCCTGTATCAATTGCATAACAGTTGGAGCCTTCATAATAGCCCAGCGTAGACCAGTGACCGAAGATGACGCGCATATCGGCATTTCTACGATTAGGCACTTCAAACCACGGCAGTAAATTAGGAGGTTGAGAACCTAACGGTCCGCTGTTGGTAAAATCCAGTCGCCCCTCAGCATCACAGTAACGCATTCGGGTAAAGCAGTTGATGATAAAGCGCAGCCGTGCGATACCTTTTAATTGCGGCGACCACTGATTGGGTTTATTGCCATACATTTGTTTTAGAAATGCCTGATAATCGGGTCGTCTTAATGCCTGCTCGGCGATAGTCGCCATTTTTTGGGTTTTTTTGAAATCCCACTGCGGCGGTAAACCAGCATGAACCAGACAAAAATCATTATTATGGTGAAACAGCGGTTGATGTCTCAGCCAGTCAATCAATTCCTGTCTGTCGGGTGCATCGAGTATGTCAGTTAAACCGTCTTTTTTATTTGCCACTCGTTCCATGCAAGATGCGGCTAACAAGTGCATATCATGATTGCCCAGTACCGTGACTGCCGAACTGCCCAATGATTTAACAAAGCGTAAAGTCTCCAAGGACTTAGGGCCACGGTTGACCAAATCCCCTGCAAACCACAGTTGATCGGTATCTTTATTAAAAGCAATTGCATCGAGCAGTCTTAATAAGTCATCAAAACAGCCCTGAATATCACCGATAGCGTAAATGGACATTTAATTAATGTAAAACTCTGGGTATGGATAAAGTGAATTGTGGAATGGTGGCGTTAAAATTATCGCCGTCGTCCGAACGCATTGTATAGTGACCCTGCATAATGCCTACAGGCGTTTCCAGTATCGCGCCGCTGGTGTAGCGAAACGTTTCACCGGGTTTGAGGTAGGGTTGTTCACCAATGACACCTTCACCATGCACTTCCTGAATTTTGCCGTTGGCATCGGTAATCAACCAATAGCGTTGTAATAATTTTGCCGACACTTCGCCTTCGTTTGTGATGCTGATGGTGTAAGCAAACACATAGCGGTCTTTTTCAGGAGCGGATTGTTCGGCGATAAAGAAAGGAGTCGCCTCTACGACTATATTATTTTTTTCATTCATAATTAGAGTTGATTTTTAGGTACAGATTATTTTCATCGTAACGTATTATTCACTGCAAGTAAAAAGCAAGCGTGCAACCGCCGAGTATATCGCCAAAAATTCAGAAATGCGTTGCGGAAGCAAGATACGATTAAAAGATAAGTAGCTTATATTTTACTTAGCGGGTATTACGCATGAAAAAGCAATAGTCCACGAAAAGCACTAAAGACACGAAAATATAACCTTGGGCTTCAAAATAATGGGCTATAAATGCAAGCAAACTATTTTAAAATACACTACCAACGGTTATAAGTAGCGATAAAAACAATGCGGCATAAAACGACTGCCAGTCCTTCAAAGGACTGGCAGTCGTGGTTATGAACACTTTTGCACAACTATTTATCATTATTTTTTACTCTTTTTCGTGCTTTTCGTGTCTTTCGTGGACACTAGCTTTAACCTGCCTGAGCAACCATCGCCAAACCACGCAATACCAAATCAGCATCCACCAGCGGCGTGATACTTAAATGCGGCGCGATAAACTCCGCATCACCGCCTGTTAAAATCACCGACAGCGCGTCGTGTCTGGCTATGACTTGTTCCACCAAACCCACCGCTGCCAATAAAGTACCATTATGAATTGCCGCTTCGGTAAAATCAGCGGCCGCTAACGGATACGCCGTATTGCTAAAGGGCAGTGCATTTGTACCCCCTGCCAAGGATTTTTTCATCAGCATTAAACCCGCGCTGATAAAACCGCCCGTGTGTCTGCCCTCTGCATCCAGCAAATCCACCGTAATTGCCGTTCCGCAATCGACAACGCACGCAGGCAATGAATAAAAATGTCGCGCTGCAACCAATACCAGCCAGCGGTCTACGCCCAGTTTTTCAGGTTGCGCGTAAGCGTTGGTAATGCCGAAAGTCTGTGTTTGTGAATTGACACGAATGATTTTAATGTCAGCCCACAATACCCGCGCCGTCGCTATCACTAATTCCAGTGTGTCCCTCGCGCTCACACAGGCAATCACCAATTGCTCAGGCGGAGTCAGTGCTTGCCAAAGAGCCAGCAACGTTGGCTGATTGATGTATTCGTTCAGCAATGCGTCGCCCGTGACCAGTTGCCCATTGTCTGCCACCGCCCATTTCAAACGGGTGTTACCCATATCCACCAATAAATTCATCCGCTGAAACTCACCTCGCCCGATGCAAAGGCTTGAATCACACCATCTGCACGTTTCAGCAACAACAAACCGTCGTCATTCACACCTTCAACCGTGCCTTCAAGCGTTTGTTGTCCTATGAACAACTTGGCAGGTAAACCTTGTAAACAATCATACTGCCGCCATTCATCCAGATACGCACTCAAACCCTGCTCTTCAAACGCAGCCAACATCGGCAACAACTGATTCAATAAGCCGCCTGCCAGTACATTTCTTGACGGTACTTGCCCTGTCATCGTCGTTATATCTGTCCATGCCTGTGTAATACTGGTTGCTTTGGATTCAGGTAAAAACACATTCAACCCCACGCCAATCACCGCACTGCAACCGCCGTCCACTTCACCCGACACCTCGATTAAAATACCGCCCAATTTTTTACCCTGAGCGTAAATATCATTCGGCCATTTCAAGCCGACATCGTGCAAATCCTGTTCGCGTAATGCACGAATCACCATCACACCCACCGCCAGACTTAAACCTGCAATCGCCGCATAACCGCCTTGTGGAAACTGCCACGCAATCGACAAATAAATGTTACTGCCAAACGGCGACACCCATTCGCGCCCCCGTCTGCCTTTACCTGCGGTTTGCAATTCCGCAAAACACACTGTGCCTGTCGTGGCTTGCAGTCGTGCCTGTTCCACCAGATAACGGTTGGTTGAATCTATATGATGGTGGATTTCCAAGCAGCTGATTAATGCTACGCTCTGTTCGCTCAGTGCCGAGGTCAGTTTTTCATGCGTCAACAATTCCAACGCTCTGTCCAGCCGATAGCCGCGCCCGCTCACCGCCGCAATGGTTAAACCCAGCTCATCCGCCAGATGCGCGATATGTTTACACACCGTCGCACGACTGATGCCCAGCGTATCCGCCAACACCGTACCCGAATGAAATTCACCATCGGCTAACAGCGTAAGGAGTTTTTTTTGATTATCAGCGAGATGCACGCGGCGTTCCTGTTGTGAAGATGATTAAATGGTGTGTGGATAAGTTTACCGTGTAGCGGCGATTTATTCATCACGCTATCGTTTAGAATGCTTAATTTTAACGGTAGTGGCTTGGAGTCCAATAGCTTTAGCTATTGGCTAAAACAGCTAAAGCTGTTTTACTCCTGCAATAGATTGAAAGCACTTTAAATAGCGGAATAAACCATCATGCAAAAAAATATCTTAATAACAGGGGCGGCAAAACGGATTGGTGCGGCGTGTGCAAGGCTACTGCATAGCGAAGGCTGTAATGTATTGTTGCATTATCGGGCTTCGGCGGCGGAGGCGTTAGCGTTGTGTGCCGATCTGAATGCCTTACGTCCCGATTCGGCACGCAGTTATGCGGCGGATTTGCTGAATAGGGCGGAATTGACCGCACTGGCTGATGAAGCGCGGCAGGCATGGGGCGGTATTGATGTACTGGTGAATAATGCGTCGGCGTTTTATGCCACGCCTGTGCTGGACACCACCGAAGCGCAGTGGGATGAACTGCTGGGCAGTAATGTAAAAGCCCCGTTTTTTTTGGCAACCCTGTTGGCGGAGTGTTTGACTGAGCGGCACGGGTGTATCGTCAATATCATTGATATACACGCCGAACGCGGGCTGAAAAATTATGCCGCGTACAGTATTTCCAAGGCAGGTTTGGCGGCGATGACCAAGATATTAGCCAAAGAATTTGGCGCGGCGATTCGAGTCAATGGCGTGTCACCCGGTGCGATACTCTGGCCAGATAATGAGCTAGCCGAGTCAGACAAACAGGAGATTTTACAGCGCGTGGCGTTAGGGCGAGCTGGCGACCCTGTTGATATTGCCAAAGCGGTACGGTTTTTAATCAGGGATGCCGAGTATATGACAGGACAGATTTTAACAGTCGATGGCGGACGGACGTTGTTTTGTTGATGTGGTTTAGATGCCTGTAGATACTCTCTTTAAACACAAGCCAAATATTTCAAAAATCACAAAATAGATTGTGAATTAACCTGAACGGGTAAGGAATAAAACCTGCCGCCATCAAACGTTTTATTGGTTTTCAACATGCCATGGATGGCGTGTAAT
>JAUYBJ010000239.1 GCA_030693155.1 Methylococcales bacterium | reverse complement strand
ATCCATCCCTATCGCCGCCCGACACTGCCTTTCTGTTTTTAAATCAGATAATCCCAATTTCATAGCCGTTTATTAGTCCTGTTTTATTGATAATAGTGATTATCTATTCTTATTTATTCTGGTGCAACAAGTCTAATAAATATTTGGCTGTTACTCAAAAGGTGTTTCATTGCATCAACACCTTCTTGCGAAATGTTGTCCCAAAGAATAAGATTTTCTAGTGCTGAGTTATAAAATATAAATTCACCACTAAAATCTGGAATATCTCTGCATAACTCAGCAAATGAGACATGATCTCGTTTTTTTATTAATTCAAATATTTGGTTTTTCATATTTGGTTAATTTCTGCGTGTTTAATATTAACTTGGACAGATCAATAAACGCAAAACACCACGTCATTAGTTTGTCTAAAACATAGAACGACCTTAATTTCATTCATGCGAAAGAATTTATCACGTCATAAGCCAAACGCAATGCCTTTCAGAAAATAGTAGGTCAGAATAAGCACAGCCAAGCGATAGTGCAGGGTGGGTGTTTCTGACAATTCTCTGCAAATCAATCCAAAAACGCCCTAATAGCAGCTATACCTTGTCCGCCCGCGTGTTGTGCGGTTGTTAAATCAGCTAGGGTTTGACCGCCCAGCGCGTACACAGGCACATTACACATACCAACCCATTCAGCGAATTGTGACCAGCCGAGCGGTGCGGTATCTGGGTGGGTTTGTGTGGCTAATACGGGGGCGAGTACCACAAAATCTACGCCGATGTGTTGGGCGTGTTGTAATTCTTGCAGATTATGACAGGATGCAGCTAGCCATTTAATCAGGGCAGGGCGGCGGTGCATAGCCATTAAATCACGGCTGGTTAAATGCACTCCGTCCGCTAAATCAGCGGCATGATGCACGGCGGAATTGATGAGCAATAACGCGCCGTGTTGTTGGCATAAGCGATACGCCTGTTTAATAAACGCATGACTCTGTTGCGCGGATAAGTTTTTCAAACGCGCTTGTATCAGTTTCAAGCCGTTAGCCAACAGTTTTTCCAGATTAGCGGTTAAGCGTGATGGGTCGCTGTCATCGAGAATGGCGTAATAGGGAGGCAGTTGCGCGGCGGTAATGATGGCGTGATTTGCCGCTGGGAAAGCGTAATTTGTTAAATCGCTGGGATTGACCCATTGAATCGGCTGGTTTTCCGCACTGTGCGCTTCGCCTGTAAAGTGGTCAACAGTGAACACTTGTAGCTGTACGGCTTTATCGGGGTATTGATGATTGATGGTGATTAACGGCGTGGCGTGTTGTACATCTATGCCCAGTTCTTCTTTAAGTTCACGTTGTAAGGCGTGTTCGGCAGTTTCGTCAGCTTCGATTTTACCGCCTGAAAATTCCCATAAGCCGCCTTGGTGACGTGCGTCATCACGCAAGGCGATTAAAATTTGTCCTTGGGGATTTTTGATTACGCCGACGGCTACGCGGGTTTGCATTGTGTTCTCTCAAAATAGACCTGCGAGGTTTTTAAAACCTCGCAGGTCTTGGCGATTATGTCCGATATTCGGCATTGATTTTTACATAGTCATAGGAAAAATCGCAGGTCAATACTTCCTGAATTGCCGTGCCGCGTCCTAATTTAACGGTGACGGTAATTTCCTGTTGATTCATTACCGCTTGTGCCGCTTCTTCGGTGTAGTCGTCGGCACAACCACCGTTTCTGACGATACACACATCACCAAGATAAAGCTGCACGTCTTCCAGCACCATGTTTTCCACGCCCGCCCGTCCGACAGCGGCAAGTATCCGCCCCCAATTCGGGTCACTGGCAAAAAACGCGGTTTTTACCAGCGGCGAATGGGCGATAGTTTTGGCAACGCGCACCGCTTCTTCATCGTTACTTGCATCCGATACCATGATGCGAATGAGTTTGGTCGCGCCTTCGCCGTCTCTGATAATCAGTTCTGCCAGCTGTTTGCACACGCTCATCAGCGCGTCGGCAAATACAGGGTAATACTCACTATCGGCAGTCATTTCAGGCGCGGCACTTTGCCCGCTCGCCATAATCACACAGGCATCATTAGTGGAGGTGTCGCCGTCCACCGTAATACGATTAAACGATTGTTCAACCGCTAACGCTAAACACTGTTGCAACAGCGGCTGTTGAATTTTGGCATCGGTGGCAATAAAGCCCAGCATGGTTGCCATATTAGGCTGAATCATGCCCGCGCCTTTGGAGATGCCGTTGAAGGTGATGGTTTCACCCGCAATAGAAATGGTTTTAGTCACGCCTTTAGGAAATGTGTCGGTGGTCATAATGGCTTTGGCGGCGTTTGCCCAGTTGTCACTGCTAAGTTGGGCAATGGCGGCAGGTAACACGGCGGTAATTTTAGCAACGGGTAATAATTGCCCGATGACACCCGTAGAAAACGGTAACACCTGATTGGGCGCGTCACCTGCTAATTGAGCTAATGCTTCGCACGACGTTAAAGCCGCTTGCATTCCCAGCTCCCCCGTTCCTGCATTGGCATTGCCTGAGTTAATCAGAAACCAGCGTGGCTTGTGTGCCAGATTGGCTTTTGCAATGTGAACAGGTGCAGCGCAAAACGCATTTTGGGTGAATACGCCTGCACAGGTCGCGCCTTCGACTGCGTGCAGTAATAAAATATCATCTCTGATGGTTTGCTTAATACCCGCATTGGTTGTGCCTAGAGTAATGCCTGTAATACTGGGCATTATCGGGAAATCGCATTGTCCTACTGCCATTCGTTAATCCTCTTTTGGTTAATTATTTGTAGGTCAGGGAAGTCTACCCAAGCGTAGCGCAGGGTAGGCGTTTCTGACAATTCCGTAGTTTGTCGGAAACACCTGTTTTCGCTTGCACTCAAACAGGTTTATTCTGACCTACAGGATTATTAAATTTTAAAAAATATCAGCACGTTATCAATTTTTTCAACGTCTGTTGTCATGCGTTTACATTGGTTTTTAAGCCAAGCTAACTGCTCGGCTTGTTGGCTCAGGGCAAACGGAAAAATAACTTCTATTTCTATTTGCCCGTCTAAATAGTGAATTTTAAAGTCTTCTATCAGCGGCTTTATATCGGCTAAATAATCATCCAACAATAATTTCACATCACGGCGACATAGCGGGCTTTTTTCAAACAAACCTTCGTCGTTTTCAGCATCGACATGAACTAATACATCCATGATATCATCAAAACGACTGATTAATTCATCACGCACTGCGTCACTGATGCTATGCCCTTCTGATACGGTAATGCGCGGATCAACAATAATATGCGCATCAATTAACGCATCTTCGCCCATTTGCCGCGAGCGTAATAAATGAATGCCTTCCACGCCTTCAATAGCTAAAATAACCGCCCGAATTTCAGAGAGTTTGCGGGGCGGTAAGGCGGTATCGACCAGTTCTTTGATGCCTTGCATAATCAGATTGGCACCGATTTTAACCACCATCAACGCCACTACAATGGCGGCAATCGCATCGGCAAGCGGGTAACCCAACAGCACCGCACCGATACCGAACAACACCACCACGGAGGAAATCGCATCACTGCGTTGATGCCACGCATTGGCTAACAGCAACTTGGAGCGGGTGACTTTGGCAATACGTTTGGTGTAATGATACAGCCATTCATTGACTAAAATAGACACCACCACCACGCCCAGACTCATTACGTCAGGCGTTGCTAAATGTTCAGGTTGCTCCATGCGTTTCATCACTGACCACGCAATGCCGCCGCCAATCACCAATAAACTGAGTCCTAAAATAACAGTGGCAATGGTTTCAAAGCGTCGATGCCCGTAAGGATGTTCGTGATCTGCTTCACGACTGCCTAATCGAACCGCGACAATTACCAGAAAATCGCTCAATAAATCGGATAAGGAATGCACACCATCGGCAATCAACGCCGATGATTGCCATAACACACCAAAGCCGATTTTAAGTGCAGTTTGCGATACATTAATTGCCGCGCCGACATAACTGGCGCGGGCTTTGAGTTTGCGTGCCTGCTCCATTTCACTGAGTTCAGACATTACGCGCCTACTTCGATAACAATAATGTATTCATAATCGGCAGTCGCTGTCGTTTCCAGCACTTTATGCCCATTAATACGACACCATGCAGGAATATCCTGCATCACACCTGAATCAGTGCAAATCACTTCCAGTTGGTCGCCAACTTGCAGTTGCTTGATTTTATCTTGGGTACGAATGACAGGCAGCGGACACAACAACCGCCGCACATTGAGAGTTTCTTTCATCATAACTTATAGGGATTAGCGTGAGTGAGTCACATTTTAACGCACACGCAGGCAAAAATGTGAACACAACAACGTAATAATGACGCGCCTGACATTTTTATTCAGGCGAAAGCAGCTTTATTAATCCACCTGATAAGCAACACAAAATTGAATATCGCCTTCTTTACGGCGCAATAAACCTTTCAAAGCCAATGCTGACATCGCTGATTTTATCGCTGCCGACTTTTCATAATTGTCCTGAATTTTTCGCGCCTCATCATGATCCGCACGATACACCTGCTGTGCTAATTTATGTAAGCCATGCGCCAAATTCAAGGTAATAGACAAGGACACGGTGTTATCGGCAATCTCACCGAATGCCGATGATAGTGCGGCTCTTGTGATACGGACATTAATTTTTTCCTTTGTGCCATTCAAATCCGCTTGCTGTATATAATAAGTAAATAAACAATTATCAACATATAATATGGACGGCTCAATCGACCAGCGAAAAAATTTATCCTGCTGACTTTCGATTTTAAAATCAGTTTGTGTGAATAAAACAGCCAATGCGATTAATTCATTTTGCAACACGCTATACTCTTTTACTTCAATCCAGCCATAAGGATGCAAAGTAATATCTTCGCTATGAGAAATAAATGTAAAGCCGCGATTATGTGCCGCCAAACCCCATAAAATAGCCTGTTGCCTTACGGTTAAACACACATCAATTATTTTTTCCTTGCCCAATATCCCCGCATATAACGGCTTATCAGTATGTTGCAATAAGGTTATCCCATATTTATGCGGCTTAAATAAATAACCGCTGGTAAAACTATCGGATAATATCATCAACTCATTTTTTAATGCAGCTCTATCCTTATCAAAATCATTAACCAACGCTTTGATATACGCTATTTTTCCATCGGCTGTGATGCCTTTTTCTATCTCATCCAACGAAAACCAAACCAGACGATTATCGGCTGTTATTTTATCGCATAAATGAATATAACCTGCCAGCGTCAAATTAATATGAAAGACATCCAGATAATATTCGGTAAACGCATGATTAGGCGCAGAACCTTGAACTTGCCGATACGGTTTTAAACTACGCCACAAGGTAAACGTATAATGAGTATCAAAAATTAATCCCGCTTCTTCCTTTAATTCCCGTTTTAAAGTCTCAGGCAATACCGACTTAATATCACTATTACTGGACTGCACCGCCTGCAAACACCGCTGTTTATTATCCGTAAAACCGACAATATCACGCTGATTTAACCGCCCGCCAACCAAACCATAATCCCACGCTGTTTTATCAAAGCGTTTATGGGTATCTTCCCGTTGATAAAACAAAATTTTATCATCCAGTTTAATAATACTCCATGCCACATAAATATACCGAATCGGCGGCGCGTCACCACTTGCATGATAGTCAACCCGATTAGATTCAATATATCTTAATAAATCCCGCTGATTATTCTTCTTATCATCGGCAATCGCTTGCGTATTCCAAAAATTATCCGCCAACAACCGCGATCCTTTATCACTCATCGCCGTCAATACCGACAACGCCAATAATTGCGCAGGAAAAGAAATAAAACACCATTCGCCTTTAGCTAAATAATCAACATTCAATACTGCCAAGGTATCCAGCAAATTTTCAATCAAATAAACGGTATTTTCAGCAACCGCCTGATTAACTTGCGGCGAACACAGCGCGTTAATTAAATCCTCTCGTTTAACCGCGTAAAAATCGCCTTCTTCTTCGGCGTAGCGGGGTAAATGAGTAATTAGGGTTTTAATTAGCTGTGCTGCTATTTTATTTTTTTCGATCTCTTGCTTTATTGTAGACACTATTATTTTCCCTTTTACCCACCTCAATAAAAAACACAATTATTTCTTGATCATCAACTTCATACACAAGCCGATAACCTGCTGAACGAAGTTTTATTTTATAGGCACAATTAAAGCCAGTTAATCTATTGGCAGGAATATGTGGATTTTCTAAACACTTTTTCAGTTTGGATTTAAACTGAGATTGAATGCTATTATCCAATTTATCCCATTCTTTTTTTGCACTAGGCAGAAATTTTAACTTATAAGTCATCAAGTGAAACTTCGATTGCCAAGTGTTTTTCCGCTTGTCGTTCCTTAACTATCTGACCCAACTCATAATCCTCTAGTTTTTCCAAAAGCTGTTCATACACATCAGCAGGAACAAGATAAGCCATTGGTAAACTATGATTAATAATAGCGATAGCCTCGCCCTGCGCTTGATTAAGTAACGCAGTAGGATTTTTTTTTAATTCTGAAATAGTTGCGCTGAATGGAGCTAATATTTGTTGCATGATTCCACCTAAATTTTTTAGTCCTAAGAGAAACTACGGCTGTAAATATGCCGTGCTAATTCAAAAAGATAATCCTGTTTTTGATAGTGATAATCAAAATAGTTAAACTGATATTGTAAGCGAGTGAAGCCTTTAATTTTCTCTTCATCAAATGGAATAAAAACACTGCCACTAGATGTTAAAAACCAAAATGTTTGATAAAGACCTTTGATAAGAAACTCACTTTCAGTTACCTTATTTTTATTTTTTTGCAGATTATTTAAAGCATCGTGAAAATTAATCGCTTGCCAAGTATTCCCCGTTTTCTTTAGCAATACCGCATAGTTTTCAACCAGTGGAATTTTTCTATCCTGAACACCTTTACCGATTTTATCTTGCATTTCTTGCACTGAAATAACATCGGTGAATAAACTTAATAAATTTCTTTCATACGGTAATAAATCACTACCTAAATCAAACATAGCTCGCATATTGACGATAAATAAATAAGCCACATCTTGCGCTGTTAATTGTTCAAATACTTTGCCATGTGCTAACCAATTACGGCTCATTTTCATTATCCATGCAAAAGAATATTTTCCAGTATTTTTATCCGCTTTATTGATTAATTGTGGTTCGGCAGCTTCCCATTCATGCGCTAATGTTCTGACAAAGAGTTTATAACGTGCTGCTTTATCGCTAGGTTTACGCAAAGGTAAAAAGTTTTCTAACACACCTAAATAATCGCGTATATCTTCAAGTTCGATTTTTTTATCATCGTCTTTTTTAATAAATTCTTTAAATTGCAGCTTTTCTTCTGACAAACTTTTTAAATACTTACAGCCTTCAATAATTCCACGCCTAAGAACAAAATAATCAAGGTGCGCATCGTTTAGCCATTGATTAATAAATTCTTTATCCTCTTTTCTTAAAAATGGTTCATTTGTATTGGGTGAAATAGGCGGCTTTATATTGGCACTGGCAAATTTATTTTTAAGTTCTTCAAAATAACTCGCATGATTTGAACAAAACAAAATATGCTTTTTAGGAAAACCAAGTTCTATAACTAACTCGGTATAAATATGATAGCCTGCAATTTTTCTTAAAGCATCTTCTGGTGGGCATCGTTCAATTAAACTAGATAGATAATTATTATTATCGCGTTGTCCATTTTCCAGTGGCATATCAACATCCAAAACCACGAAATCAATTTTAGCTAATTCTTTAGGGTCGTTAATAAACTCTAATGCTTCTAATAAATTGAGCTTTAAGAAAATGCCTTTTTCTTCTAAAAAATCCTGTGCATCACTTTCATCTTCTTCTGCAAGTCTCGCGCTTAATTCTGTGTCATCTAAAACACTACCAAAAACCGAACTGACTGTTGAGCTAACTATATTTTCTGAACGGTTAATTTCAGAAAAATTAAAATCTTCTACCCATAAAAAGTGTGTCATGCGATTGCCTTAATCAAGTAATTCAGCGGGAATAATGAACGTGGTTTTAAACTGTTGTTCGGTGGATTCGGTGATAAATTGTGCGTTTAATTTTCTGGCAATAGATTTTAAAAAGTCCATGCCTTTGTGTGTGCCTCGATAGGTTTCTTGTGAACTTGGATTTTCACAGATTAAGTGATAATACTGGTCTTGTTTGCATAGCGTTAATTTTAATGGCTGGTTTTTGCTAACATCCATGTATTTTAAGGCATTGACTAATATTTCCATGAATATTATTAGAAAAATAGAATATGTAATGTCATACTCTTTAAAACGGATGTTGTAATTATCAAAGCCTGTTATTTGCACAGGGAAAAAATTATCGGCTAACCATACTTGCAAGCTGGATAATTCTACATTTTCAGAAAATAAGGCATTAAATTCATCTTCCCATTGATGCTGTAAGGCTTGCCATTTTTTCCGATAATCTCTATTTTCTCTCGCGCTCAGTTCTGCGCTGGTGGTATTTTTATCAATCTGGTTTGTTTTACACAAATAGTTTAGATATAGATTGATGATTTTAGCCTTATTGGTTTTGCTGAGTAATTGTGAAATAGCCAAGGCTAAATTATTGGCGAGATTTTGCAGTAGGTTTGTTTCGCCTGTATTGTCTTGTTTGAGTTGTTCAATTAATTTGTCATCATCGGCAGATATAATACTAAAAGCCGTTAATGCACCGCTCATCATTTTGACGGTTTTTAAATGAATTTTAGCATTATTGTCATGTTCGGCATTAGAACGAATACATTGTAATGTGCCTAAAAAATTATGGGCGAACATGGCAATTAAATTGTTCAGTTCTTTGTTTTTTTCTTCTAGCTTTTCTGTTTTATCAATTTCTTTAAAGTAAATATCCTTATGCTTCTGTTCTATTGAATCTGCATTTTCAAAAGCTTGTTCAATATAATCTTTAGCCTTACTATATTTTTTTGCACTGCAAGCAATAGTATTTGCCGATAAACAATATCTACTTTTAATTTCTAATGAGTTACAAAATTTAATCGCATTATCAATATCGGTGAGGCTAAGACTATATTTTTCTAGTTTATAATAACAAAAAGCCCTGCCATAATAATCGTTATGTGGAGCGCGTGTAAAAATGTCGTCTAAATATAAATTTTCACATATCTCAATAGCTTTAGTGAAATCATCCAAAGCAAGCTGATAATTTTCTTGTTTAATATAACATTTAGCTCTACTGTAATAAGCATTACTATCATCATTTGGAGCAAAATTTATAAGTTTAGTATAGTCATCTAAGGCGAGTTTATAATTTTCTTGTTTATAATAATAGTTAGCGCGATAACTGTAAGGAACATTAAAATCAGGGGCTAATTCAATAGCTTTAGTAAAATCATCTAAGGCGAGTTTATAATTTTCTTGTTTATAATGACAAATACCTCTATTGCAATAAGCGAAAGCGTAATTAGGGTTTAACTCAATAGCCTTAGTAAAATCAACTAAAGCAAGGTCATATTCTTTTTGCGTATTATAAAAATTAGCTCGACTAAAATAAGAAGTAGCATTATTGGGATCTGATTCAATAACTTTAGTATAATTAGCTAAGGAAAGCTCATAATCTATTGGTTCAAAACCAAGCTCTAACATAAAAGCATTTTTCATATCATCTGAGGAAAGTTTATGTTCCTCTTGTTTTTCATAACAAAGACTTCTGCCTTTATAAGCCTCAGTATAATTTGGATTTAATTTAATAGCTTTATTATAGTCAGCTAAAGCAAGTCCATAGTTATTTTGTTCATTATAATCATTAGCTCGACTAAAATAAGCGACGGCATCATTAGGATTTAACTCAATTGCTTTAGTTAAATTAATTAAAGCAAGTTCATGAGTTTCTTGTTTATCTGTCATAAGTAAACGCCTCGGTTATTATAAAAATCAAAAAAATACTATTCACACAAACGCCCCACCGACTAACCACGCTTAAACCCCTTAGGCAAAATCAAGCCATAATAGCCATCATAACAGGGCTTGGACTCTTCCTCTAATACCTCATCAAGCGAGTGTTCGAGAATACTCGTGCCTAAATCAATCAATTGTCGCTGACTTCTAAATGACAGTGCTTTTTCATGCGAACCTAGCCACGTTAATGATTGGCTTAATGCCCATTCGTTGTAACCGACTTGGTCGGCTTCAATTGCCAGCCTGTCAGTAATGCGATTTTTTGACGGGGGGATTAATGACAAGCGTGCCATTAATTCTTGTATCCAGTTCTGATTGAGTTGCGTATTTCTGGAAGCGGTGATTCGCTCTTCCAAGAATTTTTGATTGCCAACGCCTTCTTTGACGGTGCTGGCGATAAATTCTGCCAAATCAAATTCTTTGGTGTGCTTCCATGAAAAGTTACTGCCTCTCCAGCCTGTTAGCCCATTGGTGCAAATGAGTACAAGTCTCTCCCAATTCACTCGATAGGCTTCATAACCGTTATTTCTGGCATAAACGAGACCATAGCGAAATTCAGTCTGAAAACCAGAGCTATCAAAGTCAAAATATTCAATCACTTCTCCAAAACGACCCACTCGAAAACCTTGGCTTTCGGGTATTAATGCGGTTGTTTGGCGGGTTTGTTCGATGAAGTTTTTGCGAAATTCAAGCTGATTGACATCGACAAAATGCGGCGTGACGATGCCATAAATTTTGTTTTGTCCTTTATCGGTGTGATAACGAATAGAGAGGTCATTACGACTAAAAACGCCCGCCAAGTCTTGTTCCAGTTCGGCACGATTATGGTCAAACTTTTGTTGCCAAAGCTCCTCGATTACAGTGAAGCCTTGATTGTTTCCCCACGCACGACCACCGAGCTGGTGTATTAATGGACGTTCAACCGCTCCGTTTAACACTACGCCGTTATGAACAATCTGCACGTTTTTACCATTTTCTGATAATCGCACTTTGACAGGCAGTTCAACATTAAGCTGCTGCATGGCGTTTTCACGGCTAACCAATGCCTGAATTGGATTAGTTTTTTCGTTATAAACTCTGCGTTGGTTTAGCATTTTAATGTGTCCTTGTCCGTGATTAGTTAAGATGGCTATTGTCGGGTGTTATGAATTGGATTGCGTCCATTTTTATCACCCTGTTGTTTGTTATTTTCTCTGTTGTTGGCGATATTATAGGGATGGCGTTATGGCTTGTAATTGGAGAGATGCAGGAGATTTTTAGGGATTTTCGGTGTTTGTGGTTGTGTTGTAAGTGGCTTTTGGTGTGGGCTTTAAGCAGGTTAATGGCTTTAAAATCAGTGTGTTGTTTGTGGGAAGGGTGTGGGAGGAATTTAAATCGTCTGCGGCTTTCTGTGTGTTGATACGTTATGGTGCGATAATACGCGACCATTATTTTTATAGGATTACAGTATGTGGTTTAAAAATCTGAGTATTTTTCGCTTAACGGAGGCGTTTACTTTATCGGCTGAGGAGTTGGAGGAAAAGCTGGCGGTGGTGGCGTTTCGTCCTTGTGGGTCGCATGAGGATTTTTCCTTGGGCTGGGTGTCGCCTGTCGGTAAAGCTGCGCCGCTGGTGCATAGTGCGAACGGTTTTATGATGATTTGCACTAAAAAAGAGGAGCGCGTGTTACCTGCATCTGTTTTAAATGAAATGATGCTGGAAAAAATTGCCGAAACGGAAGAGGCAGAAGGGCGTAAATTATCCAAAAAAGAACGCGCGGCGATTAAAGATGAGCTGATTTTTGAGTTGTTGCCGCGTGCGTTTACTTTTTCGCGTAAGTCGTATGCGTATATTGATGTGCAGGGCGGTTTTTTGGTGGTGGATTCTGCATCTGCCAATAAAGCAGAAGATTTGCTGAGTTTATTGCGTAAATGTTTGGGTTCGTTGCCTGCTGTGCCGTTGAATACGGTAGAAAAACCGATTGCAACCATGACAGAGTGGTTGTTGACGCAAGAAACACCTAAGGATGTGACGATTGAGGATGAATGTGAATTACGCTCTCCTGAAGAAGCGGGCGGGGTGATTCGTTGTAAGCGTCATGATTTGTCGTTGCCCGAAATTAAAAATCATCTGGATATTGGTAAGCAGGTGATTAAACTGGCAATTAATTGGGAGGATCGCTTGAGCTTTATCCTTGATGAGAATTTATCGGTTAAACGCTTGAAATTTTTGGATTTGGTGCAGGATCAGGTGACTGATACTAATGCAGATGATGAAGCGGCGCGGTTTGATGTGGATTTTTCGATTATGTCGCTGGAATTGGCGAATTTTATTCCGCGTCTTTTAGAGATATTCGGCGGTGAACTGAAAGCATAAAAAAAGCCCAGTGACTTGCGTCACTGGGCTTTTTCATGCCGTTAAGCAATGAGAAATTATTTTCTCATTGTTTTTGCGAACATTGCATCCAATTTGCTGTTAGTTTCTTGAGCATATTGAGCCGCACGGTTAGCAGCAGCTTCAGCAGAAGCAGCTTGAGCAGAAGCTGAATCAGCAGCTGATTTAGCAGATGCAGCGTCAGAAGAAGCTTGTGAAACTGAAGATTTCAAACCATCAATTTGTGATTGTAAGTTAGCGATGTCGTCGTTAGTAGCACAACCAACAACTAAGCTAGCAACCATAGCGATCATGGTTAATTTTACGATTTTTTTCATTTTTATTTACCTTGTTTTTGAGAGTTATATGAACATAAAACTGGGATTAATTTACCACTATTTCTCGTGTTTTTCCAATTTTATTTTATTTTTACTACTGTTCCCGTATCCAACCATTGGCTTAGATGATCGATTTGAGTGTTAGTCAAGGCGATACAACCATGCGTCCAGTCAAATGCTTGGTGAACTCTTTCGTCCCCCGCACCTATACCATGTATGCCTATTTGCCCACCTAATGGTGTATTTTGTGGCGGTATCTGGTTAGATTGATGCGCGGTAACAATGCTGTAATAGTCAGTTTGACTAATTACACCACGCTTCAATGCGATTTCCGCATCTTGCGTAGACGGATAGGTTAAACCAAAAAATTTACGAAAATTACTTTTTTCGCCAACCCAGCCAATCCTATAATTACCGTAGGGCGTAATATCATCACCACGATGCCCTTTTAAGCCTGCGCCTTTTCGCCCGATGGCAATGCCACTGAGCGTTTCCAGCGTCTGCTCACCTTGTTTTACTTCAATTTTATGTGCTTTGGTGTCCACTAACAACCAAATAGAGCTATCTGCATAACTCGGAACATGGTTGCTTACACTCGCGGGTGTATTACTCATCACACTCGCAGGTTTATAAGCACTTACATTCACGGGTGCGTAACCACTGACACTCGCAGGCGTGTTACTGCTTACAGTTGCAGGTTTATAACCGCTTACATTCACGGGCGCGTAACTACTGACACTCGCAGGCGTATTAGTGCTCACAGTTGCAGGTTTATAAGCACTTACGCTCGCGGGTGTATTACTCATCACACTCGCAGGCGTGTTACTGCTCACAGTCGCAGGTTTATAACCGCTTACGCTCGCGGGTGTATTACTCATCACACTTGCAGGTTTATAAGCACTTACATTCACGGGCGCGTAATTACTGACACTCGCAGGTGTACGACCGAATAAATTTGCTGGAACACGGTTGTCCGCATTCACCGCAAAAGAGAAAAAACCACAACATAATAATATACAAAATCGTAACATAATTAAAATCTACACTGTAAAAGAGTTTTGGTGTACTTTATCCACCACGTTAATTGTCGCACTAAGGATTAAACATGCAAATAGAAACTATCACCACTCGACCCTACTCCGACCAAAATCCAGGTACTTCTGGCCTTCGAAAAAAAGTTAAAGTGTTTCAACAGTCTGGTTATTTGGAAAATTTTGTTCAATCAATTTTCGACTCCCTAGAAGATAGTACCGCAAAGACATTAGTTCTGGGCGGGGACGGTCGCTATTTTAACCGAGTAGCGATACAAATCATTATTAAAATGGCCGCAGCTAATGGTTTCGGTAGTTTAATTATAGGACAAGGCGGTCTACTGTCTACGCCAGCGGCTTCACATATCATTAGAAAATATCAGGCATTTGGTGGATTAATTTTATCAGCCAGCCATAATCCAGGCGGCCCTGACGAAGATTTTGGCATTAAATACAATTCTGGTAACGGCGGCCCCGCTCCTGAAAAAGATACTAATGCGTTTTATGCGCGTAGCCAAGTTATTGATAATTATAAAATAGCCATCATGGATGATGTCGATTTAGACACGGTCGGCACGCAACAAATTGACGGTTTTAACATTACCATTATTGATCCTGTTAGTGATTATGCTGAATTGATGGAGTCGATTTTTGACTTTCCATTATTAAAACAAAGCATCAGCTCTGGTTACATCACTTTATTATTTGACGCTATGAGTGCGATTACAGGGCCTTATGGAAAGCGAATTTTAGTTGATATGCTGGGTGCAAGCCCTGAATCGGTGATTAATGCCGAACCCTTAGAAGATTTTGGCGGTCATCATCCAGACCCTAATCTGGCGCACGCTCACGAACTTGCCGAACGGATGTTCAGTGCCGATGCCCCTACATTTGGCGCGGCTTCCGATGGTGACGGCGATAGAAACATGATTACTGGCAGCCAGATTTTCGTTACACCCAGCGACAGCTTAGCGATTATGGCGGCAAATGCGCATTTAATTCCTGCCTATAAAGCGGGCTTAAGCGGTGTTGCCCGTTCCATGCCCACCAGCCAAGCGGTAGACCGTGTGGCGGCGAGTTATAACATTCCTTGCTACGAAACGCCCACAGGCTGGAAATTTTTCGGTAACTTGTTGGATGCGGGCAAAATTACACTGTGTGGTGAAGAAAGTTTCGGCACAGGTTCAAATCATGTCCGTGAAAAAGACGGCTTATGGGCAATTTTATTCTGGTTGAATTTAGTCGCCAAAAGACGGCAATCAGTGGCTGATATTGTTCACGAACACTGGCAAAAATTCGGACGCGATATTTATTGTCGTCACGATTATGAAGCGGTAGAAACACCGATAGCGAATGGTATTGTCGAGTTTTTGCGTGGTCAATTGCCCGAACTGGCAGGCAAAACCTTTGGTGAATATACTGTAAAATTCGCCGATGAATTCAGCTATCACGATTCCATAGACGGCAGTGTCAGCAATAACCAAGGTATCCGTGTCGGCTTTACCAACGGTTCACGCATTGTATTCAGACTATCAGGCACAGGCACAGTCGGCGCAACCTTACGCATTTATCTGGAAAAATTTGAACCTGATGCGACCAAGCATGACCAAGATGCCCAAGTGGCATTAGCAGATTTGATTGAATTGGCAGAACAGTTTTGCCAACTGAAACAACGCACAGGCAGAACTGAGCCGAATGTAATCACTTAATTTTTATCCACGAAAAGCACGAAAAAGTCAGTAGGTCGGGTTAGCGATAGCGTAACCCGACAAACACCGTAGATTAATGTCGGGTTACGGCAAGCCTAACCCGACTTTGTATCTACTCACTTTCACAAGAGAGCGTAATGAAAAAAGTGTTGAAAGTTTTGAAATGGATTGGTATTGCATTTATTGGTTCTATTGTTCTTGTGATTATTCTTGGCATTATTGTTGAGGTGAATAAATCACCAGAACAAAAAGCTGCTGATGCTGCGGAGGCTGTTGTGCGTGAACAAAAACAAGCTGAAGAAGATAAGCAGAGACAAGCCAAACAAGCCAAACAAGCCAAGGAAGAACAAGAGAAAAAGATAAAAGATATAAATAGCGCAATAGTAAGTGTAGAAAATATAAAAGAACGTAATGAAAATGTTTTGGAAATATCAATAGTTCAAGGTTCAATTTTTTCAGGAGGAAATATTACGCAAGAAATTCTTTCAGGAATAGTATCAAATCCCCCTAATGAAGAATTCGACAAAATTAGAATAAGAATGACAGAAATACTTGTAGATCAGTTTGGAAAGGAATCAAAAGAGGAAATTTTGAAACTTACCTACCCAAGAGAAATTGTAATGAAAATTAACTATGAAAATGTTACTGGTTGGACATTACTTAATTTATCAATACCTGAAAGAGTTGGTCTTATATCAGTACGCATAATTAAACAAGAGTGTCAAGATGCAAACAATGCAAAATATGCCGCAAAGTTCTGTATCAACGCACTTCTCTAGTATAAGGAAGCTTCATGTTTATAAAAATCCTCGTAACGCTGGGTATTATTTTGACAGCGATTGGTACAATTTTACTTTGGCTAGGTAGCTCAAGCGGATATGCACCAAGCTTTTACGGCAATAATGATATTCTAAATCAGCTAAAAGTTAATAATTTTGCGATGTCAAAAAGACAGAAAATAGCTATAGGACTAATTATTGTAGGTTCGATTATGCAATTATCATCGATATGGTTTGCATCTTAAAATCGTAAGATCAGTCATATTAGGTCGGGTTATGCTTGTCGTAACCCGACCATTTGAAACTTAAAGCTCTACATGATGCGCAATATCATGCAACGTACAAATCAACAATACCCCCGCTGTAATCAACGCAATCTGCTGTAACGACGTTTTTGTATCGGTTTTTTTGTGCAGAGACGGAATTAAATCGGCAACCGCGATATAGATAAAACTGGACGCTGCCAGTGCGAGAAAATACGGCAAGCTGTCGTGTAAATCCGCTAAGCTGAAATACGCTAATACGCCGCCGATAACGGTGGTTAAACTTGCTAGTACGTTATAAAACAACGCCTTACCTTTACCGTAGCCGCTTTCTAATAAAATGGCAAAATCGCCGACTTCTTGGGGAATTTCATGCGCGGCAACCGCTAAGCTGGTAACGATGCCTAACTGCACATCGGTTAAAAATGCCGCGCCAATCAGTACGCCATCGACAAAATTGTGAATACTGTCGCCGATAATAATTAACGCGCCAGCGGATTTACTGACTCCGTGATGATGTCCATGTCCATGTTCGTGTTCGTGACTATGGTCGTGTTCATCGTCGTAAGCCGCGCAATCACCGAAATGGCAATGTCGCCACACCAATAATTTTTCCAGTACGAAAAACCCCAGTATGCCGACTAAAATCGTGCCTGACAGTGTTTGAAACTGTTCAGGTTTCACGGCTTCAAAGGCTTCGGGAATCAAGCCCCAAAAGGCAACCGCCAATAACGCGCCAATCGCAAAACTAATGCCGTGCGGTAACACGGCGTTGCGTTGCGCATCGGGCAGTAATAAGAAAATACCAGCCGCCAGTACGCTTAATACACCACCGACAGCGGTAAAAATAATAATATAAATCAGTAAATGCACAGTCCTTATGTTCTCCAGATAAGTGTTGCCATACGTCCTGTTTGGGTGTCGCGACGATAGGAATAAAAACGTTCTTGTTCAGTGACGGTGCAAAAATCACCGCCATACACGGCATGAATACCCAGTGCCGCCAGTTCAATCCGCGCCAGTTGGTAAATGTCGGCTAAGTATTTGTTATCGCTGGTTTGCGTAAAGGCAGCGGCAAACGCGGCAGATTTTGCCACAAATACCTCGCGTACTTCTGTGCCAACTTCAAAACACGCCGCGCCAATGGCGGGCCCTAGCCAGACTAACACCTCAGTGGTCGATAAGGCGTTGACGGTATTAGTGATAATGCCCGCTAATAAACCGCGCCACCCTGCATGAATGGCTGCAACTTTTTTGCCGTCAGTGGAGCAGATTAATAGCGGCAAACAATCGGCGGTCATAATCGCACATACAACGCCTGCTACATTGCTATAACTGGCATCCGCTTGTTGTAGCGTTTTGGTTTGCGCGGCATTGATAACAATATCGCTGTGCGTTTGTTCTAGCCATACTGGTTCAGCGGGTAACGCCAGCATGGTTTTAATGCGCTGCCGATTTTCACTGACACACGCCGCATCATCGCCGACGTGGGTCGCAGGATTCAGGCTGGTGTATGGCGCGACACTCACGCCGCCCGTGCGTAGCGTCGTAGCGGCGTGAATGTTGGCAGGTGCAGGCCAATCAGGAGTGATCCAGTGCTTATTCTTGTTCATTGTCAGCAAGTGCGGCAAGCAGTCGAACCATATCATCAGGTATAGGTTGTACCCATTCCATATATTCATTGGTAACAGGGTGCATTAGCCCCAGTTTTTCGGCGTGTAAGGCTTGGCGTTTGAAACTGCGCAGTTCTTTTTCCAGTTGTTCACTGCAATTGGCGGGCATTTGAAAACGTCCGCCGTACATCGGATCGCCTAATAAAGGGAAGCGAATATGCGTCATGTGCACACGGATTTGATGGGTGCGTCCTGTTTCCAATTTCACGCGAATCAGGGTATGACGGGTAAAACGATGCACCACACGATAGTGAGTAATGGCTTCTTTGCCCGCATCACGCACCACATAACGTAAACGGTCTTGCGGGTGTCTGCCTATAGGCTCATCAATCGTACCGCCTGCGGTCATACGTCCACGGCAAATCGCCAGATATTCACGGGTAATAGTGCGCTCTTGTAGTTGTTGGGTCAGGCTATGATGCGCTTGCAAAGTTTTGGAAATCATCAACAAGCCGCTGGTGTCTTTGTCTAGGCGGTGAATAATACCGCCTCTGGGCAAAGTTTCCAGACTGGCATCATGATTGAGTAAGGCATTTAATAATGTACCGTTCCAGTTACCTACCGCAGGATGTACTACCAAGCCCGCAGGTTTATTGACAATGAGTATGCTGTCATCCTCAAATACGATGTCCAAAGGGATAGGCTCAGGTTCAGCATGAATCACCACTTCGGGTTCTGCATCGAGGGTAATGACTTCACCTCCGTCTATTTTATCTTTCACTTTCAGCGGTACACCATTTACCTGCACACGCCCAGCTTTCACCCATGTTTGTAATTTACTGCGCGAATAATCGGGAAATAGTTCCGCAAGCACCTGATCCAAACGCATTCCTGCCATTTCGTAAGGTACTTCTTCCATTAATTTTGTCATAACAAGTCTTCTGAATAACCCATAGTTAAGTTATACTCACACGATAAACAGCCATTTATTCGGCGAGAAAACTTCTAATGTTACAACGTGTCATGAGCATCATGCGATTAATTTTAATAAAATTTTTATTTATTGGCTGTTTAAGCCTTGCACTTTCAGGCTGCGGAGCATTGAGTAGTTTGGGTAATATGTTTTCAGGCGACTCTGATTCCAGTGAGGATGAGTACGTTGGTTGGGATGTGCAGAAGTTCCGTAGCGAAGCCAAAACCGCTGTTGATGCGGGTAGCTATGAAAAAGCCGTTAAACTCTACGAAGCCATTCAAACACGTTATCCCTTCGGCGACACCGCCGCACAAACCGAATTGGATTTAGCCTACGCTTATTATAAAGCAGGTAAGCATGAAGAAGCGGTCGCCACCGCAGATCGGTTTATCAAAATGAATCCGCGCAGTGCAGGGGTTGATTATGCCCACTACTTAAAAGGGCTGGCAAATTACAATCGCGACATCGGTTTTATTGATCGCTTTTTACCCACTGATACCTCACAACGGGATCAAAATAAAGCCCAAACCGCTTACCTTAATTTTAAGGAGCTTATTACTCGCTTTCCCAACAGCCGATACGTTGCGGATGCCAAACTGCGGATGATAGCCCTTAATAACAACCTGGCGATGCACGAGGTGCATATTGCCCGTTACTATATGAAGCGCAAAGCCTTCGTCGCCGCCGCAAGCCGTGCATCGGGTGTGGTTGAACGCTATCAAGGAACACCCGCTGTTCCCTATGCCCTGCAAGTCATGCAGGAAGCCTATACTGAGCTGGGTATGGCGGATTTAGCAAAAGATGCGGCGCGAGTTTATGAGCTTAATTATCCCAATGGCCCGCCTGTTACCGAACATAAAGATGCCACAGCTTCACATCAAGTGTGGGATTTTATTGGACTGGAAAAATAATTAGCTGTTACCGATCAGAACTATCAGCATTAAAATAAATCTGTTATTTTTATGACTGCCAGTCCTTTAAAAGACTGGCAGTCATTCATGTGGTTGTAACAGGTTTAACCCATTACCAAATGACGATACATTACCACTCCTTAAGATTGCAATTTAGAAATATCGGCACAGGTTAAAAACTGTTCCGATAACAGATTGAGTAACGCTAAGCGATTGGCGCGTAATTCCACATCATCACACATCACCATCACGCTATCAAAAAACGCATCAACATCATTACGCAACGCCGCTAAGCGGGCTAAGGTTGCGCTGTAATCGTGTTGCGCAAGCAGTGGCGCAATATCAACAGCAGATTGCTTCGCACTGGTTAATAATTGCACTTCAGCGGCTTCGACTAATGCGCCGATAGTTGCAGCGGCAGGTGATTCGGATTTTTTTAGAATATTGCGAATGCGTTTATTGGCGGCGGCTAGGCTTTCAGCTTCGGGTAATTGACGGAAGGCTTTCACAGCGGCTAAACGCTGCATGAAGTCTAAGGGATCAGTGGGTTTTACCGTCATGACTGCATCAAACTCATCGGCACTGTAGCCTTTGTCTAAGCAATAACCTTTTAAACGGTCAAATACAAAATCAACCACCGCTGTTTCGGTATTTTCCACGTCAAAGCTGTGCGTGAATAGCGATAATGAAAATTCGATGACTCTGCGAATATCCAGCGTTAAATCATTTTCAATCAGTGTGCGTAATGAACCTAATGCGGCACGGCGTAAGGCATACGGGTCTTTATCGCCTGTGGGAATCAAACCTGCACTAAAAATACCTGTCAGCGTGTCGATTTTTTCCGCAATCGCTAGAATTTGTCCTGTGGTACTGCTCGCCGTTGGACTGCCTGATTGTTTAGGAAAATACTGCTCTTCCAATGCCCACGCCACTTCACTGGCTTCACCTTCTACTAAGGCATAATAACGCCCCATGATGCCCTGCAAATTACCAAATTCACCGACCATTGAAGTCAATAAATCGGCTTTCGCTAATAACGCGGCACGTTTTGCCAGTTCTACATCGGCATTTAAATGCTGAGCAATAAATTCAGCCAGTTTAATCACGCGGTGGGTTTTGTCTGCCACCGTGCCGAGTTTTTCTTGAAACACGATGTTCGATAAACTCAACACCCGTTCGGCCAAGGTTTGCTTACGGTCTTGATTCCAGAAAAATTCCGCATCCGCTAAACGCGGTGTTACCACGCGCTCATTGCCTTGTTGTATGGATTCAGGGCGCGTGCTTTCGATATTACTGAAAGTAATAAAATGCGCCAACAAACCGCTGTCAGCATTTTTCACAGGGAAATATTTTTGATTGGTCTGCATGGTGGTAATCAACACTTCCGCAGGCAATGCCAAAAAGCGGTCATGAAAACCGCCTGTAATCGGCACAGGAAATTCATTCAGCGCGGCGATTTCTTCTAATAAATCGGCTTCAATATGCGCGATACCGCCGACATTTGCCGCAGCAGATGTTGCCGCGTCTTTAATAATGGCTTTACGTTGTTCAATATCAGCAATGACTTTGCCTTGCGTGTACAAAATATCCGCGTAATTTTCAGGCTTATCAATGCTGACAGAATGCGGCGCGTGAAAACGATGCCCGCGTGATTCTCTGCCTGTGTGCAGCCCTAAAATTTCTGTTTCAATCACCTTATCGCCATACAACAACACAGCCCAATGCACAGGACGCACAAATTCAGTGGTAAAACTACCCCAGCGCATTCGTTTAGCAATCGGCAAATTGGCAATGCTGGCGCGGATAATATCGGCAATCAGCTCTTCGGTATTCTGCCCTTTAACCGCTTGCGTATAAGACAACCATTCGCCTTTATCGGTTTTCAAGCGTTCCAACTGCTCAAAGGTTGTACCGCAACTGCTCGCAAAGCCTAACGCCGCTTTACTTGGGCTTCCGTCAGGTGCAAATGCCGCTTGTATCGCAGGGCCGCGTTTTTCCACGGTTTTATCAGGCTGTGAACTTGCAAGGTTTTCAATAAACACCGCTAAGCGTCTGGGGGTGCAGTAGGCTTTACTGGCAGTAAAACCCAGTTCAGCGGCGTTTAAACCTTGCACAATGCCATCTAATAAGGCATTGCTTAGTTTTAATAAAGTTTTTGGGGGAAGTTCTTCTGAACCTAATTCAAAAAGTAAATTCTGTTGTTCTATCACGGTAATCTCTTTAATGTTTAAGACGCTTTAATCCGTTGCAACGGTATGTTAGGTAATGACTTGTTCTTCTACGGTAAAAAACACCAAATTTTCGTTTTCAGGTATTTCATCTATGCGTAAAAATTCACGGTATTCATGAATGGACATATTAAGATTTGCCGCTGTTTGGTATTCAAGCTCATAACCTTTTAAACGCTGTAAGTCTTCATATAAACCATCAATTAAATCAAAAAATATATCTGTATTAGCGTTTATTTTATTGCTCGTTATATTTCTAAAATTATCAGCTAATTCGGAAAATAAGCTTATTTTATCAGGTCGTAAATCATCTAATTCACTGCGTATTTTTTCTAGCTTTTCCTCAGTCATTTCCATTGAGTTAAGCTCAGATAAATCTTTATTGGCTAATAGCGTTTTTCGATGTAATTTTTGCAAACGACTATATTCTTTTTCTAGCCTATCTGAATAATCAAAAACTCTTTGTATTTCTGCTGGCATTGTGCTTTTTTGTGAAGAAAACCCATTAATACGCAATAATTCAATCATATCTTCTAATCCTGAAAGATGTGTATCAAAGCGATTTATCCAACTATTCAAACGTGATGAAGGCATGACGTTTTGATACGCCTCACTCAATAATGTTTGATAACTTCTTGCATCTGAACTAAGAGCCAAACTAGCAAGTTGATACAATAAAGTAAAAAGCCTTTTTTGTTCTTTTGCTAAATTACTGCTTGCCGCTTGTAAATCATCGGCTTCTGCGCTGATTGACGCGCTTAACGCACAGGCAACAACCGTTTGCCGAAGCCGATACAATGCGGTTATGACGCTATCATCAATACTAAAATCAAAATTGCTGGAACGTTTTTTCTGCATCCATTCAATAGCAGCCTGCATTTCATTTTCAGTATGCAGTAATAATTTGGCTTTCACCTTGCTAACCGTATGAAACGCATTTTCTATGCGGGTCATGCGTTGTGGACTATCAGGTGCTAAAAATTGACACGTCCACGCCATATTCGCAGCACTATCCAAGTCACCTACTAATTCAATTTCTTGAAATTCCTTGATATTTTCCAATGTTTGCAAGGTTTGTATAAAGCTAAGTTCGACAGTCCACTGTAATTTTTCGGCTCTCTGACCTAGTTCACCTAATTTTTCAATTGCAATATTGGACTTATTATTTATTACACCAACTCTTGATTCAACTCGCCCCAGCGTACGATTGGCTTTATCAACTTTTGAATCAACACGCCATAATACTTGGCTTGCTTTATCAATTTTTGATTCAATACCACCTAGTTTTTGTAACGTCGCCATTCCAAAATTTATGGTTTTATCAAGAATATCGCTTGTTTTATCATGAAGGTGGTCAATTTTTGTTTCCGTGCGTCCCAGACTTTGATTAGCGTCATAGAGACTAGATTCAACACGACCTAGTTTGTGTAAAGTTGCCATACCAAAATTAACGGTTTTTTCGAGAATATCGCTCGTTTTATCGTTAAGGTGGTCAATTTTTGTTTCCGTGCGCCCCAGACTTTGATTAGCTTCATAGAGACTTGCTTCAACACGCCCTAATTTTTGAAAAGTTCCAATACCAAAAGCAACCGTAGCACCAAGGTTCAAGACACTAGCAACGTTACCAAACATTGATAGCGATGGGAGAGTTAAATTATTAGGCTCGTTAGGCGATATACTTGTTTCACGCAACAAGTGAACAATCCGTTTATTAGCAGCATCCCTAATAACACCACCTACCCTTTGATATTCGCCTGTTAATAACTTATTATTAACATTTTCAGGCATTTTCAAATTAACTTGAATTGATTTTTGCTTATTCTCTGGATTTTCTTGCATTATTTCGCCTTAATGATTGGTGTTATTTGAAGAAAAATATTTCAAAGATAATTTAATTGCACATCGGAAAACCCAGCGATTCGCGGCGGGCGTAGTAGGCTTCGGCGACTGCACGAGACAATGTTCTTACTCGCAAGATGTAACGTTGGCGTTCGGTGACGGAGATGGCGTTGCGGGCATCTAATAGGTTGAAGGTGTGCGAGGCTTTTAACACCATTTCATACGCAGGTAGCGGTAAATCGGCGGCGATGAGTTTTTGGCATTCGGCTTCGTAGGTGTTGAAACACTCGAATAGGAAGTCTACGTTGGCGTGGTCGAAGTTGTATGACGACATTTCGACTTCGTTTTGATGGAATACGTCGCCGTAGGTGACGATGCCGTGCGGGGTGCGTGTCCAGACTAGGTCATAAACGCTGCTGACACCCTGCATATACATGGCGAGTCGTTCTAAGCCGTAGGTGATTTCGCCTGTGATGGGACGACATTCTAAACCACCGACTTGTTGGAAGTAGGTGAATTGCGTGACTTCCATGCCATTTAGCCAGACTTCCCAGCCTAATCCCCACGCGCCTAAGGTGGGCGATTCCCAGTTGTCTTCAACAAAACGAATGTCGTGTTCGAGTAGGTCAAAACCCAATACCCGCAATGAACCTAAATACAGTTCTTGAATGTTATCAGGCGAGGGCTTTAACATCACTTGGTATTGGTAGTAATGCTGTAAACGGTTGGGGTTTTCACCAAAACGTCCGTCAGTGGGACGGCGTGAGGGTTGAACGTAGGCGGCGTTCCACGGCTCAGGGCCAATAGCGCGTAGGAAGGTGGCAGGGTGAAAGGTACCTGCGCCGACTTCTTGGTCTAGGGGTTGTAGTAATACACAGCCTTGTTCTGCCCAATAGGCTTGCAGGGCGAGGATAAGACCTTGAAAGGTAGTTAAATCATAGAGAGTATTGGACACGGCGGCTTGTTCAGTAGATAAAAAGTGGGCAATTATAGCGTAGAACGGGCGGTAGTATTCACGGCTTTGTGAAAAGTCGGTTGTTTTTGTTCTGTGCCGTTTCGGTGTTGTTCCAGTAGGCGGCGAAAAAACAGCGGGTCTTTCTGTTGGGTAATTTCGCCCTCACGCGGGTAAAGCTGGTGTGTGAGTCGTGATAGCCAAAAGCGCAATGCGGCTATTCTTAGCAGGGTTAGCCAGTGCTGTTTTCCCTCATTGTGTAACGGTCTTAAGGTTTCATAAGCGGACAATAATGCGGTCACTTTACTGGCATTCGGTTTGCCGTTATCACAACACCAGTCATTGGCGGTGATGGCCAAATCAAGCAGTAAATCGCCTGTTCCTGCACTGTAAAAATCCAGTATGCCGCTGAGTTTGTCGCCATCAAATAAGACGTTATCCCTGAATAAGTCGGCGTGTATGACACCACGCGGTAAGTTATTCGGATAATGTCGGGTTTGAAAACCCAGCTCATCGGTGATTAATTCACGGTCGGTTTCCGTTAGCTGGGTATCCAGTTGGGCAAATAGGGTTTTACATTCAGCTAATATGTTGATGCTTATCGGAAAATGATAGTTTTGTGTGTAGTCGTGTAACTCAGCAAGTTGTAAGCCGACTTGTTGACAGTGTGCGTATGTCGGGCATTTGATGACGATGCCCGATAAGCGTTTAAACACGGCCGTTGGTTTATTGTTCAGCATCCGCAGAGAGACTGCCTTTTTATCAAGTTGTGGGCTGGGGCAGGGGATATGATAGTTGGTCAGTCGTGTCAGAAGTTTGATATAGGGGGTTAATTCATCCATGCTCAGGCTTTCAAACAGCGTTACTACAAAACTGCCTTGTGTGGTATCAACAAAGTAATTGGTGTTGTCGATGCCATTGGTGATGCCCTCAAACGTAATGACTGAGCCGAGGGCATAGCGATCAAAAAAAAATTCGAGTTGCGAATGGGTTACTGGGGTATAAACAGACACCGTGTCTTTACTCCCATTCGATTATTTTCCACATATTGACATTGCTATCGAGGTTGCGATCACCACGGCGCGTTTCCAGTGATCCGTTACCATCGGTATCAATAAAGTAATATGGAGGACCGATGTCGGGGATGACTTTAATCATGTAGAGTCGGCCGATTCGGCGGTACTCCTGAACGGTACTCTTACCTTTGCGGATGATTTGAATCTCAGGCTCTTCATCTGATGAGTCATTGGCTTCGCGGGTAACGTTGACATCACGATCAGGTGCCAGTGTTTTACCGCTTTTTGCGGAAGCGGGGATGTCGGGTTGCTCAGGGGATATTTCCACCTGCGGCGGTGGCGGAGTATTCTCGTCAATCGCAAAGGCAGGGAAAGCGAGCAGGGTACTTAGTAGTAAGATGAAATAGCGCATGGCAGACTCCTTCTATGCGTGATGGAAAAACTACCCCTATCTTATTACATTTTTGCTGATTTGCTTAACTAAAATCAGCCAGTACAATGCGTGACAGACATTAATAACAGTGATAAGACCGCATGAGCTATAAAATTTTTATTTATACTGCGTTACCGTGTGAAGCCAAGCCCTTGGTTGAGCATTTCAAGTTGAAAAAATGTGTCGATGTGCAGCCGTTTGCGGTGTATGTGCAGGGTGATATTTGCTTGACAGTGACAGGGATAGGCAAGACGGCAATGGCGGCGGGTATCGCTTATATGCAAGCGTTATTTGCAGGCAGTGACTATGCGGTGTTGATGAATATCGGTGTGGCAGGGCATCGGGATTATGCGCTTGGTGATTTATATTTAGCCGATAAAATTACCGATATGGAGAGTCATAGACACTATTATCCGCCGTTAATCGGTAAAGCACTCTGCCCATCGTGTGCCGTTAAAACCAGTTCCCGTCCGCAACTTGATTACCATCATGCTGAATTATGCGATATGGAAGCCTCGGCGTTTTATGAAACGGCAATCCGTTTTACCACGGGTGAGCTGGTGCAGTGTTTGAAAGTAATTTCTGATAATCAGGCAGCACCTGCCAATCTGATTCAAGCCAAAGAAGTGAGTGTCTTAATCGCCGCTCATGTTGCTACGATAGAAAAATTAATCTTGCAAGCCGTCGAATTGGCGGCATTAATAATGCCGCCGCAAACGCCGCTATTTGAACAACTGATTCAGCAGCATCATTTTACTGTGAGTGCGCAGACGCAGTTAAAAGCCCAACTGACCCGTTGGGCAGTATTAACTAATCATCAGCCGCTGGTGATGGATGCCGCTGAATTGCATAACGGCAAAGACGTATTGCGCTGGCTAGAGCAGCAAATCAGCAAGGTAGATGTGTTTTTATAAAAAGAAAAACGCATTTTTACTGACGGCAACAATACCGATATAAATAAAACACGCTATCGCACCACCAAATGCCAACCAGCGGTTCGTGCCTTCACTGCGCATTGCCATGATGCCCAAACCGATAAAACCGAATAATACAATTATTTTGGCAACCAACCAGCCGTAATCGCCCGCCCGCCAGTTTCCCTGAAAAACCAGAATAATACCTGTGAGCAGTAATAAAGAGCTGATAACGTGCGGCGCGATTTTAACGGCTTTGTGGTCGAGCAGTGCAGGGCGAGCCACTGAGATAAACATTTTTCCGCCAAACGCGGCGAGAGTGAGCAGGACGAAGGTGAGATGAAGCATTTTAATCATGGCGGTTTCTTCTAAGTAATGGAGTAGGAATCGGCATTATAACGCCACACTTAACATACCGCCCTACTGACAATGAGCCGCTTTAAAACAGGCGTGTAAATGTTGTTCAACGCACAGGACAATTGTTGCATCCAGATGTCTGCAATCCACCTGCTCACGCAATATGCGCATAATGGCGTGTTCATCGAGGGCTTTACGATAGGGACGAGTTTGCGCTAATGCCTGAAACACGTCGGCAACCGCGACAATTCTGGCTTCCAGCGATATTGCGCCGTTGACCATCTGAAAAGGATAACCGTTACCATCCAGTCGTTCATGATGTTGTGATGCCCATTCGGTAATGGTTTCCAGTCCGCTGATGTTTTTTAAAATTTCGTAAGTATCAAAACTGTGTCTTTGGACAATGGCATACTCTTCTTCGATTAATTTACCCTCTTTCTCCAATAATTCACTGGGTACTCTGAGTTTGCCAATATCGTGTAACAAACCTGCCAACTCCAGCATTTCACAGCTTTCTTCGGGAAGATCAAGACATTCGCCCAAAAATCGCGCTAAATTGGCTACGCCATCGGAGTGTTCTTTCGTATAGGAGCTTTTTGCATCGACAATATGGGAAAAAATATGTACCAAACTTTTCAGTTCGTGGAATTCAATCGCTTTGTTAGGTGTATGCGCTTCCCATGTTGCGGTATAACCACTGGCATCACCGCTTTCCAGCGTAAACCAGAATAAACTCGATTCAGCAATATCTATAAATGCCTCCACCAGTTCAGCGCAAAAGTTATCACCCATTTTGGCAACAATCTGGTCAGTAATCGCGTGTTGATTGAGTAACAGATTGGATTGATCGACCAAACACGCCAATGACAGTACATCTACTCGTTCGGCGAGATAAATACAGTTTGCAATAAGCTTCATTTGCATAGGCATATCTGCGTCTTTTAATACCGACCAATGAGTATGATGGTGCAGTACTGCATCAGATAAATGCGCCAGTAAAGAACACGATGCTAATAATTTTGAACCGACAAAACAATGTTCTGTGTTCTGTTCCCATTCAAATTGTGCGAGTCGTGAATGTACCGCCGTTTTTGATATGCCGCAATCATGCAGGATTGCTGCCTGAAATAAATCATCCAGATGCTGATCTTGCCATCCCAAGCGTTTTGCGCATTCAGCCGCTATATAAGCCACACGTTTACCGTGATGAATGTGTGTGACACCCACCAAATCAAGCGCGTTCGATAGTGAGTAAACGGCTTCGTGTAAATTGATCGTAAACGTAGACATAGCGGTAATATTGTTGAACCCTGCAAAAAGTGCGTGATTTTAGATGATAATGTGCCGTTAGAGTGTACTTTAGCCCACCCTAACGGCGTTATATTAAGAAATTAATGCAGTAGGCAAAAACCTGCCCACCCTGTGTTTATAGTAAATTACAAACTATCCAAAATGGCGCGTTTAACCGCATCCAGACTGGCATCAATAGTGATGGGTTTGGCATCGGCACATTGCATCATGGCAATCTCAGGGTCTTTAATACCGTTACCCGTCAGGGTACAAACAATTTTACTGCCTTCAGGGATTTTACCTGAACCGATGTCATGCAGCGCACCTGCCAACGACGTTGCCGACGCGGGTTCACAGAAAATACCCTCAAACTGCGACAACATTTTTTGTGCCGCCAAAATCTGCTCATCAGTGAATTTATCAAACCAACCGCCTGATTCGCGTTGTGCCGTCCACGCAAAATCCCATGATTGCGGATGCCCGATACGAATAGCCGTTGCCACTGTTTCAGGATGATCCACCATTTCACCCAACACAAACGGTGCTGCACCCGCCGCCTGATAACCGCACATCACAGGAAGATTACCACACACTCTATCGCGTGCATATTCAGTATAACCTTTCCAATACGCGGTAATATTACCTGCATTACCGACAGGTAAACAATGATTATCATGTTCTAAACCAAGCGCATCGACAATATCAAACGCCGATGTTTTTTGTCCGTCAATTCTGAACGGATTAATCGAATTTACGATAGTTACTGGCGCGTGATCCGCCACTTCTTTCACCAACTGCATACCTTGGTCAAAGTTACCGCTGATTTGAATGATTTTCGCATCATACATCAAGGTTTGCGCCAATTTACCCAGCGCAATTTGCCCTCAGGAATCAACACAAACGCACGAATCCCTGCACGCGCCGCATAAGCCGCCGCCGACGCAGAGGTATTGCCCGTTGACGCGCAAATAATCGCGTGGCTACCCGCTTCAACCGCCTTAGTCACCGCCATCGTCATACCACGGTCTTTAAAAGAACCCGTCGGATTCAAACCTTCAAATTTAACGTAAATATCCACCTCTTTACCAATAAGACGTGGAATATTCTGCAACTGAATCAGCGGCGTATTACCTTCGTTCAAACTGATAATGCGCGTCGAATCGCTGACGGGTAAACGCTTACGGTAACGTTCAATTAAGCCTGTGTAATGTGTCATTAGGGTCTCCTATAGGATTAAAGTGTAAACTAGATTTTCAAAAGCAAATCCATAAATTCATCAATCGTTAAGACTATCAATTTTGGAAACTCTACTGCTTTCAGTTCATTAAAATGTTTGTCATTGCTGATTAAATAATCGACATTGCCTGCAACTGCACAATCTACAAATTTATTATCATCCTCATCGGCATTAATTAAATGCCATTTATAATAAACGTCTTGTTTCTGTACACTCGACAACGTTAATAACATCTCAGCAATGTTATTGGCAATAATTTCATTGGTTTTTTGAGCGATTATTTCTGTATATTCACTTAATATTTCATTACTGATAACTAAATCAATTTTTTAGTTATCAAGCTATCAAAAATAATTCGATAACGCGATTTTTTAGCAATAGAAACTAATAATATATTGGTATCTAAAACAATTCTCATGATTGATGATACGGTGTTCTTAAATGTTCATTAGCCCATTCATCCATTGTATCGTCACTCCATTCATTAGCTTCCCAAAGTTTATCCATTTCTTGGGTTGCCTGATTAGCAAAATAATCTGCCAACATATTTTTTATATCAGCTAGTTGTTGGTTATTAATTGGATAACTAAATAATTTTAATAACTCAAGTTGCAGTAGTGTTAGTTTTTGTGCTTGCATGGTTTTTCCTTGTAGTTTTCAATGGATTCGATTAACGAAAGGCGGTTTATCATGATTCCCCGTATTCCGTTTCACTCCATACGGGCTAGTTGCTAAAGTTTTAAATCTATGACTTCTAGTGGATAGTTTTTATCTTGTAGGGTATCAAATTTTATACCTTATACATCATATTTTTCGCTTAATAAGCGAACAATTATTTGCGACCATTTAATGCTATCAAAAGCTAATGGCTTTATTACTGGCTTTGTTCCGTGAGCATCTGACATATTATTTCTCAATAATTGCAAGACTAAAGCTGCACTATTGACCGAACCCTCAAGATTTTTTTTGAAAATTTTTATATCACCGTCTTTCCATTCAATATCACTCAATTGAGTATCAATGGCTATATAGACACCAGTTGCTTCAAATGATTTTTTACATCGACTTTGAAATGAATTTCCATAATCAACTTCACCAAAATTGTTATTTTGATATGTTTGTGCGATTACATTTTCAACAGCAGCATATGAGGAAAGAATTGCACCGCTTAAATCACCGTCACGAAATTTTGTTGCCGCTTTAATTAAGTCTTCTCGCGCAGATAAATCCAATTCATTTAAGTCTGATAAATCTAAAATATCAATCGGTAATACTTTGTTTTCAATTAATTTCCAGCCTAATCGGTTAAGGCAGTATTGCAACCTTTCTTCAATATTTTCATGACTATATCGTGCATATCTATCACTTAATATTTCTTCTATAACAATATTTAAAAAACTTTGCTTTATTTCGTCAGAAAATCTTGAGAAACGTCCACCTATTTCTGATACCAGTTGGTTAGCATTTGGTTTATCCCAATTGCTAGAATCAATACCTAAACCATCAAGGATTTTTATATTGAATCCAGCGAGTCCGACAATGTTCTTAATGTCGTAAAAATCAAATTTACTAAGTATTGGAGCTACTGCACTCCATGCAAAATCAATATTTTTATTATCCATAATTACCTAGAGCGTAGATTGAGGTGAGCTTTCGAACCCAAAATAGGGTTAATGATATTTAATTATCACTCATTCCCACGCGCCACATGGGAATGAGTGATGTTTAACAATTAACCCAACGTTTCCAAGCGAATCCGATTCACCTTACCGCTAACCGTCGCTAAGGCTTCAATTTTAGCAATCGCCGCGTTCATGCGGTGTTCTTGGGTGACTTGGGTCAGCATGATAATGGGGACGATGGTTTCACCTTTGGGGGGTTCTTTTTGGGTGATGGCTTCGATGCTGATGTCGTGGTCGGCGAGGATGCGCGTGACATCGGCGAGTACGCCTGATTTGTCTTCGGCGTGCAGACGTAAGTAGTAGGCGGTTTTAAAACTGTCGGCAGATAAGACGGGAATATCGGCTAATGAATCCGCTTGAAACGCTAAATGCGGGACGCGGTTTTCAGGGTCGCTGGTTAAGGCTCTGACCACATCAATGACATCGGCAACCACGGCGGAGGCAGTCGGATCTGCACCTGCACCTGCGCCATAATATAAGGTTGCGCCTACGGCATCGCCTTTGACTAACACGGCATTCATTACGCCATTGACGTTGGCAATCAGGCGGCGTTCGGGGATGAGGGTAGGGTGTACGCGCAATTCAATACCTTCAGGGGTTTGTCTGGCGATACCTAGGTGTTTGATGCGATAGCCCAATTCTTCGGCGTATTCAACATTGTTCTCCTTTAATTTTTTGACTGCGCAATCCAGGGCAAACCCTTTGGCAATTGCCCCCAGGTCAATCTTCATTCCCGGAAGTTTGAATTCTACCACATTATCTTTTTCAT
>JAUYBJ010000103.1 GCA_030693155.1 Methylococcales bacterium | reverse complement strand
AACGGCAATCCACCCCGCCAGTCCGCGAAACGCGCCCGTAATAGGCACGAAGCCCAACACCAGTGCCATGCACAAAGTGAGTATGAGCGAAAAATGTCCAAGTTCAGCAATCATGTTAAATTCCAGTGTGACAGGTTGTTTAGTGTGTGCGTATCAGTGCTTAGGCACGAAACCTGATAGCGTAGCGTATTTTGCTAAACAAAACTGATTTTTTTGGCTAGGTAATGATGACTGCCAGTCGATTCAAAAAAATTTGTCCACGAAAGACACGAAAAGCACGAAAAAGAGTAAATCATAATGAGATAACCGTTGGTAATGAGTCAAACCTGTGTTTTTGAAAGGGTCTGCCTGTATTTATTGGGTGCTTGAACTGCCCATCATTCGGAGTCCAGTCATGCCTTGGACGGCAAAAAATAGCCAAAACCTGTTTTGGACTCCGAATGACAGATGTTGATTTTTTCGTGCCTTTAGTGCTTTTCGTGGACTATTGCTTTTTCATGCGTAATATCAGTTAAGAAGATGTAAAACGCCTTGTTCCATACGATAAACGCTATCCACTAATTCCAAGTCAACAGGGCGATGCGTCACCATCACCAGCGTTTTATGTTGCGCAAAACTGGCTAACGCCGTTAATACGTCGCGTTCGGTATCTGCGTCTAAGCCTTCGGTAGGTTCATCTAATAACAAGATAGGCGGATTTTTCAGGTGTAGGCGTGCCAAGGCAATGCGCCGCGCTTCACCGCCTGAAATTTTCGCTCCACTTTCACCGACCCAAGTATTAATACCATCGGGCAAGCGTCCGATAAATTGCGTGAGTCCTGCAAATTTTACGGCTGCGTTAAGTTCGTTTTGCGTAGCGTCGCGTTTAGCGATTAACAGATTATCTTTAATGGTGGCGGCAAATAATTGACTGCGTTGTGATAACACACCAATACGACTTAATAATTCATCATGATTGAGCTGATTAATTGCCACATTACCCAGCAAAATATCACCGTGTTGCGGGTCGTAATGGCGGGTTAATAAGTGCAACAGCGTGGTTTTACCTGAACCACTCGCGCCGATAATGGCGATTTTTGCACCGTGCGGCAGGTTTAGGTTGAGGTTTTTTAATACCAACTGTTCCGAATACCCAAAGCTCACCTCATGAAAGTGTAAATCATAATGTTCAGGTAAAGTGTGCGGCGAATCAGTAATAGCAATAGTCGGTGTCAAGGTCGCCAGATGACGCACCCGCTGCGCAGCGGCTTGGGTTTTACCCAGCATTTGTATCGTTTGCGGCAACGGTTGCACCAATTCAAACGCAGCAAGCACACAAAATACCACGATGGCAATATCCGCACCTGACAACACGCCGTCTTGATAACCCAGTGCGACTAGAATGAGCGCGAGCAATAACGCCAGTTGTGATAATAATAGTGTGAGCGCGGAGGACAAGGCGGTTAAGCGATTATTATCGGCTTCGGTGTCTATCAAGCGTTCTGAGTTGTTGGCAAACGCCTCACTAAAACGCGGATAGGCTTGATTTGCCAGTAAATCGGTCATGCCTTGTAACATTTCTAATTGCCGCAAGCGCAAACTTGCAGCTAAGGTGACGACGTTTTCCGCGCCGTCTGTGCCTAATTTGTTGAATAGCCAAGGAATGGCGACTGCCGCGATAATCAATAACACGCCTGTGCTGACACCAATAAACGGATCATAATGATACAAAAATACCGTGACCGCAGTAACGCCCAGCGCGGCAACCACCATAGGTGCAAGTAAACGCAAATACAGCGCGTCCAAGGCATCAATATCAGCGGTCATGCGAGTTAATAAATCGCCACTGCGTGATTCCGATAAACGCCCTAACCCTAACGGAATCAATTGGGCAAAAAACCACACACGGATTTCTGTGAGTACGCGAAAGGTCGCTTCATGCGTCACCAAGCGTTCACCATAACGCCCCAATGTGCGACTAATCGCCAAGGCGCGGATTTGTGCGGCGGGCAGCATAAAATTAAACAGCAATATATCACCGCCTAAACCTGCAATCGCCGACGCGCTGATAAACCAGCCTGATAAGGTGAGCAACGCGACAGCGGCAAACGCGGTTAATAATGCCAACACGATACCGCCCGCTAACCATAAACGATGCGGTTTGAATAAGCGCAAGAAAAACGTTAAATCATTCATGATAGTAAGCGTCCGTGTTGCAAGATGATTTTTCTGTCCATGCCTGAAATGACTTCGTCATCATGACTGGCAATGATGATAGTTTTGTCGTTAAACAACTCTGCAATCATCGCTAATAATTGTATTTTCGTCACTTTATCCAGATTGGCAGTCGGTTCATCCAGTACGATAATCTCGGCATTTTTTAGAAAAGCACGGGCAACCGCGATACGTTGTACTTGTCCACCTGACAATCCATAACCGCGTTCACCGACCAGCGTTTGTAAGCCTTGGGGCAGTTGGTCGCTGAATTCTGTGACACCAGCGGCGTGTGCGGCGGCGTGAATCTGTTCAGCGGTGGCGTTCGCATTTGCCAGCGCAATATTATCGGCAATACTGCCGTAAAAAATATAAGCGTTTTGTCCAACATAAGCCATGATGTGCGTGGCATTGTTGCGGTTTAAGGTTTCTCCATTCAGCCATAGATTGCCTGCGCTGACGGTTTCAAAACCGAGCAGTAAATTTAACAGCGTGGTTTTACCTGCACCTGACGCACCGACCAGAGCGATTTTTTCGCCTTGGTGGATGTGCAGGTTAATGTCGGTTAGCACTTGTCGCTGATCATAAAATTTACTGACATTGTTAAATTCGAGCGTAGGTTGGGGTGAGGCACGAACCCCAACATTTACGCAGTGCCGCTCATTTCCGTTGGGGTTCGCAAGCTCACCCCAACCTACGTTTTGTTCCAAGATTGTCAAAATCGCATCCGCCGCACCTAATGCTGCCGCGCGGTCATGATAAAAAATCGCTAATTGTCTGAGGGGCAGAAAAAATTCGGGGGCTAACAGCAACACGAACAAGGCGATTTTAAAACTGACAGCTGGCGCGAAAGTAAAATGAATCTGCCCCAATAAACTTAAACCGACATAAACGGCAACTAACGCCACCGCCACCGCGCTGAAAAATTCCAATACCGCAGAAGATAAAAACGCAATGCGTAACACGCTCATGGTTTTTTCCCGAAAATCATCGGCACTGCGGTGAATCGCGGTTAATTCAGCTTCGGCTTGCCCGAATAGTTTTAAGGTGGCTAAACCTTGTAAACGGTCTAAAAAATAACCGCTCATACGGGTTAAGGCTAAAAATTGATCGCGTTGTGTGGAAGCTGCACCCATACCGATGAGTGCCATAAATAATGGAATCAACGGCGCGGTGACTAAGAGGATTAAACCAACCAGCCAATTGACGGGCATAACCACGGCAAGCATGATGAACGGCAACACGCCAACGATGTACTGTTGCGGCAGATAGCGGGAAAAATACAACGCCAGTGCGTCCACTTGTTCCAAACTGACCGCCGCTAACGCACCGCTTTGTTGCTGTTTGAGTGCCGCTGGGTTTAAGGCGAAGGTGTCGGTGAGTTGTCGTCTTATGTTGGTGCGGACTGTTGCCCCTGCGTTAAAACCTGCGATTTGTTGGGCGTAAACGCAGATGCTGCGTAATAAGAATATAGCTATTAAGCCGACTATGTAGGATGGGCTGACGTAAGGAAGCCCATCGTTCGCGATTGATGGGCTTCGTGCCTCAGCCCATCCTACAACACTGTTATCAATAATCAGGCTAGATAACATACTCGCCAATAACGCCGCTTGTACTACCACTGCCACACCATTAATAATCCCCGCCAGCGCGGCGAATACAATCGGTTTGCGGACGGTTTTGCTTTGGGCTTTTAACCACTGCGCACAGGTTTTTTCACGGGTGCGGTGTTGGTCGAAATAGCGTTGGTTGTCGGTTTCGGTGAGTGGCATTGCTCGGAATAGTGTTAGCTGGTTTAGTAAAGCGCATCGTGCGTGATGAATGGTCAGTCCATTCTGTAATGCTAGTTGTCTTCAACCGAGCGATTATTTTCAGCTTCAATGTGCCGTGCATTATTGCCTTCGATGG
>JAUYBJ010000101.1 GCA_030693155.1 Methylococcales bacterium | reverse complement strand
AATACGGTATTTATATTTATGCTCTTGGTCACTGTAATAATCTAATTCTTCAGTGAATTGCTCAGCATTTTCTAGGGTAATCACACGAATTCCCCCTGATTCATTTTTACCATCCCCTGTGCTGTTTTTAACATCAGGATGCCACGTTGAAATCTCATCAAATTGTTTAACAGCAGACCAAACGTTTTCAACAGGTGCGTTAATAATAATAGTTTCATTCGCCTGTTGCGGCGTGGGGCCGTGGGCAAATGATAAGAGTGGAAATAATAGCCCTACAATGATATTGACGGTACGATTCATAAATAAAGTAAGTTAATAATTAAATGGCTATTATCAACAATATTATGAATATAACCTCTAGGTAATTTTCCTAATAATAAGTAGAAAATTTCTTTTTCTACTTATTATCGTCATTGATTGCTGATTTAATGCTTATGCTGAGACTTGACACCTGATTTTTAGACCTCATATAGTGAGATACCCAAACAACCAATGGAAAATCATAATGAATAGTAAATCAGTCAAACAACTGCTATTGATGTCACTGTTGCCCGTGTCTTTATGTCTGCATACGCCCAGCTTTGCAACGGGATTGCCCACCGCTGTTGACGGACAGCCCATGCCTTCATTAGCACCGATGCTGGAGCGCAGTATGCCTGCCGTTGTCAATATCTCCACTTCGACCAACATCCAGATTCAAGAAAATCCGTTGATGCAAGACCCGTTTTTTCGCCAGTTTTTTCAGATTCCCAATCAGCCGCGCCAGCAACAGCGTAATAGCCTAGGTTCTGGGGTGATTATCGACAGCCAGCAAGGCTTGGTGTTGACCAACAACCACGTTATCGCCAAGGCCGATAAAATCAAAGTCACCCTGCAAGACGGTCGGCAACTTGCCGCGCAGTTGGTGGGTGCTGATAAAGAAGCCGATGTTGCTGTCATCAAAATCCCTGCGGAAAATTTAACCCAAATTCCCGTCGGTGATTCCAGCCGTTTGCGTGTCGGTGATTTTGTGGTCGCTATTGGTAATCCGTTTGGCTTAGGGCAAACCGTCACCTCAGGTATCGTCAGTGCTTTGGGGCGTTCAGGTCTGGGTATCGAAGGGTATGAAGATTTTATTCAAACCGATGCCTCGATTAACCCTGGAAATTCAGGCGGTGCGTTAGTGAATTTACGCGGCGAACTGGTCGGCATGAACACCGCTATTCTCGCGCCCAGCGGCGGCAATGTCGGCATCGGTTTCGCCATTCCCACCAACATGGCAATGACCATTAAAGACTCCTTGGTTAAACACGGCGAAGTCAGACGCGGCTTACTCGGTGTCACTACGCAAGACCTAACACCTGAATTAATGACCGCCTTTAATTTAAGCAATAAACAGGGCGCGGCAATCAGTCGTATTGAAAGCAACTCGCCCGCTGAAAAAGCAGAGCTGCAAATCGGCGACGTGATTGTCGCTGCCAACGGACAAGCGATTAAAGACAGTCATGATATTCGTAACCTCGTGGGTTTACTGCAAGTCGGCGATAATGTTGCGATAGATTATTTTCGCGGCAACGAAAAAAAGACCGTCACCGCCACCATCAGCAAACCTGAATTTGCACGACTGGCAGGTGACAAGCTGCACCCCAGACTAAAAGGTACGCAGCTAAGCGCGATACACCAAGACGAACTGGAAGGCGTGGTGTTCAGCAATATCCAGCCCAATTCCTACGCGGCGCGTGTCGGTTTACAAACAGGCGATGTCATCGTGTCGGCGAATCGTTACCGTGTGCGTAATCTGAATGAATTAAAACAGGCTATCAACCCGACTGCCGCGCTGTTGATAAATATCCAGCGCGGTGATGAAGGCTTGTTTGTTGTGTTACAGTAGCATCAACTTATAGTTCCCACGCTCTAGCATCACTGCCCACAGTTAAGGAAAAACCCCAGCGGGGTAAAATGTTTGTAGACTAAGTGTTTAGATGATTTCATAGCCCCGTAGGGGTGAAATGTTGGATGGGTAAACAAACATTTCACCCCTACGGGGCTTGGTTATGTTTATATTTTGTTGCTACAACCATTTCACCGCTACGCGGTTACGATCAGTTTGTAGGTCGGGTTAGGCTTGCCGTAACCCGATATTAAGCCTAATCTGTCGGGTTACTACGAGACTGTGATTCGGGTGGGAGGGGCTTTAGCCTCGACATCGGGGCTAAAGCCCCTCCCACATGATAATAAAAACAATCCTACATGGAGAGACGCATGACCACCCAAAAATCCTTCATCCCGCTCAACATCGCCCTGCTGGTCATATCCGACACCCGCACCGAAGCCGATGATGTTTCAGGCAGCATTCTCGCCGAGCGTGTACTGGTCGCAGGACACCGCGTCAGCGAAAAAAAAATCGTTCCCGACAATATTTACGCCATCCGCGCCGCCGTGTCCAACTGGATAATCAACGATGCCGTGAATGTCATCATCAGCACAGGCGGCACAGGTGTCACAGGCAGAGACGGCACACCCGAAGCCGTATTACCCTTGCTCGACAAAGTGCTGGATGGCTTCGGCGAAACCTTTCGGATGCTGTCTTATAACGACATCAAAACCTCCACCATCCAATCGCGTGCCATTGCAGGCGTGGCGAACGGCACTTATATTTTTTGCTTGCCCGGTTCAAGCAATGCCTGCCGTACCGCGTGGGATTTACTTATAAAAGACCAACTCGACCACCGAACCAAACCCTGTAACTTAGTGCAGCTCATGCCGCGTTTACTGGAGAAATAATGCAACAGACTTTATTTTTAGGCGCGATATGCGCATTTGCAGGCGTAGCATTGGGCGCATTCGGCGCACATGGTTTAAAAGCCATACTCAGCCCGGAAATGCTGACCGTTTATCAAACAGGCGTAACCTATCAAATGTGGCACGCGCTGGGATTAATACTCGTGGCGTTGTTACAGCAACAATCCCCCACCGCAAAATTATTAAGCTGGGCAAGTCATTTAATGTTCATCGGCATCCTGTTATTTTCAGGCAGCTTATACGCACTGGCAATCCTTGATATAAAAGCACTAGGCATGATTACCCCGTTTGGCGGCGTGTGTTTTTTAATCGCGTGGTTGTTGGTGGCGGTGTATGCGGTTAAGAAGAAAACGCATAATCGGTATAGTTAGCTTACATTGTGTAAAAATTAATATTTACCTAAGGAAATATAGTATGAAACGCAAAACTCTTGCTCTTATCGTTTTACTTGCTGTTGCACCACTAACAGCGTGGCCAGCAGAACCATTAGGGACTTATCTGTATGAACAATTGAAAAATCCTGCTTATAACAAAACATTTAAAGCTCTATTTAAGGGACAAAAGATTGAACCTTGGCTTAAAGACTATTTAAAAAGTAGTAATGGTGTCGATTCACCAAGCGAGATGCGTGAAGTAGGTGGCAAAACGTATGAATTTTACAATGTGTGTGAACCGCATAATTGTGGTGGCAGTAATATTTATGTATTTTTTGAATCAGGTGGCGCGCAGGCGTGGGCATTATTTACTAAAGATAATGAAAGCCCCCGTTTTTTCGGCAATCCAAATGCAGAAATACAACAAGCACTCAAAGCCGTCCAGTAGTCATTGTAAGCAGAGTAGGCCTGACGCAATGTCATAAAACTGTGCTTTTTAGGAGCTATTGATGAATAAAAATATTTTGAGTGACGACACATTAGAGTGTGTTAATGCTAAAGACAAGGCTGTACAACTATATGCACATTGCAAAAAGAGCGATTTTCTTTATAAACATGAAAATCAGTTATACAGATATAAAATGAAACCTAATGGTGGTTTTAAAATCAAAAAATTGTGTACGGCATATCCTGAATTTATAAAAGCTGTAAATAAAGGAAATGATGAAAAACCAAACTGGCATTATTTATTTAAAGTACATTCCCATTTAGGAAGAACATGGGATAGTGAAATACTTATGTCTCCTCGTAATTTAAGTTCAAATGTAACCTTTAAAAGAGCTTTATTAAGTGTTTTTGGAGCATTATTTACAGGTACAAAAGATGACTTTGATGCGTTTGCAATGGCGGCAATGTTTGACGATTCTATTGATTAAGCCACAGTGCATAGGATGGGCTGAGGCACGAAGCCCATCAATCGCGTTGAATAAATCCGAATAACTGAGAAAAATAATGCACGTTATTACAAAAAAATCGTTAAATGATTTTTCAACCTTTATCCATGTTTTACATACTGAACAAGATTACGAACAAGCAGCACGATAGGATGGGCTGAGGCACGAAGCCCATCAATCGCGTTGAATAAATCCGAATAACTGAGAAAAATAATGCACGTTATCACAAGGAAACGGTTAAATGATTTTTTCAATGTTTATTCACGTTTTACACACTGAACAAGATTACCAACAAGCGGTTGCTTTATTGGATAGCTTGATTGATGTTGTGGGTGAAAATGAAAGCCATCCATTAGTCTCATTAATGGAGTTGATCGGGTTGTTGATTGAACAATATGAAGATGCGCATATTCCTGAAATTACCGATAGTGCATAGGATGGGCTGAGGCACGAAGCCCATCAATCGCGAACGATGGGCTTCCTTACGTCAGCCCATCCTATTACACTGTACCCGCTATGTAGAATTATCGTTCCAACGCTCCAGCGTTGGAATGCAGCCGTTGACGCTCTAGCGTCTTCTTGCATTCAAGATACACAACGCTGGAGCGTTATCAGACGAATTCCCTCCTTCGACAGGCTCAGGACGAACGGGCTAGAGCGTAGGAACTATAAATAATCTCAACCTTTATTACCCACTATGACACCAAGACCACCCGCTCAACTCATCGACCGCTTCGGCAGAGTCGTTGATTATTTACGAATTTCTATCACTGACCGCTGTGATTTTCGCTGTGTGTATTGCATGGCGGAAGACATGACGTTTTTGCCCCGCGCTCAGATTTTATCGTTAGAAGAAATTTATCAAATCGCTCAAGTGTTCACAGAATTAGGCGTGAAAAAAATCCGTATCACGGGCGGTGAGCCGCTGGTGCGTAAAGACGCGCTCAGTTTATTAGCCAATATCGGGCAGTTGGACGGCTTAAAAGAATTGGTGATTACCACTAACGGCTCACAATTGGACACCATGTCCGAAGCGTTAAAAATCGCAGGCGTGAAACGCATTAATATCAGTTTGGATACGCTGGATACTGCTAAATTCAAGGCGATTACCCGCACTGGCGATTTACAAAAAGTGCTGGATGGTATTCACGCCGCCAAATCGGTGGGTTTTGAACGCATAAAAATTAACGCTGTGATACTGAAAGACCGCAATCATGATGAAGTGTGCGATTTGGTGCAGTTTGCCGTCGATAACGCGATTGATATTAGCTTTATCGAAGAAATGCCTTTAGGCGTAGTAAGCAAACATGACCGCTCCGAAGCGTATTATTCCAGCCAGTCAATTAAAACCGATTTAGCCCAGCGTTTTGATCTAATCGCCAGCAGCGAAAAAACAGGCGGACCGTCGAATTATTTCACCGTTGCAGACACCCAAACCCGCGTGGGTTTTATTTCCCCGCACAGTGAGAATTTTTGCAGCACTTGTAATCGGGTGCGCCTGACTGTTGAGGGGCGATTGTTGTTGTGTTTGGGTAATGAACATTCGGTGGATTTAAAAGCCGTACTGCGTGAACACCCCAACGATACTAGCGTATTAAAACAAACCATCATCAATTCCATGCAGATTAAACCTGAAAAGCACGAGTTTAATATTCATGAACAGCCGATAATTTTGCGTTATATGAATATGACGGGCGGCTGAGTAGATAAGCCTATTTCTTTTAACAGCCATACTGGAGTCCAATAGCTTTAGCTATTGGTTAAAACAGCTAAAGCTGTTTTACTCCAGTTAAAAAATTTTTAAGCGATTACTTAATGAGACACCCAGAATTCCCGCTCAGTGAAGCATTGATTTATCTCAATCACGCCGCCGTCGCCCCGTGGCCAAAACGCACCAGCGCGGCGGTGATTGCCTTTGCCGAACAAAATACCCGCTACGGTTCACATTTTTATCTGGACTGGATGGCGAAAGAAGCCGAGTTGCGCACGCAATTGCAAACCCTGCTCAACGCGCCTTCGGTTGATGATATTGCCTTAGTGAAAAATACCTCCGAAGCCTTATCGTTCGTGGCTTATGGCTTAACGTGGCAGGCGGGTGACAATATCGTTTCCAGCAATGAAGAATTCCCCTCCAATCGGATGCCGTGGCAATCGCTGGACAATCAGGGCGTGGAGTTTCGTCAAGCCGATTTAAGCAGCGGCGACACGCCCGAAGACGCGCTGTTTGCGTTGGTCGATGAACGCACCCGCTTAATCACCATCAGCTCGATACAATTCGCCTCAGGTCTGCGCATGGATTTGGAAAAAATCGGCGCGTTCTGTAAACAACGCGGCATTTTATTTTGCGTGGATGCGATTCAAAGTCTGGGCGCGGTGCAGTTTGATGTGCAAGCCTGTCATGCGGATTTTGTCATGGCAGATGGGCATAAGTGGCTGTTTGGCGCAGAAGGTTTGGGCGTGTTTTACACCACACCTGCGGCGCGAGCGCAGTTAAAGCTGACCCAATACGGTTGGCATAATATGAAAAACACGCACAATTATGAAAATAAACCGTGGGAAATTCACCCCACCGCGCGGCGTTTTGAATGCGGCAGTATGAATACCATGGGCATCTACGCGCTGTCTGCCAGTGTGTCGCTATTGCTGGAAACAGGCATGGAGATGGTGGAGGCGTTGGTTTTACAAAATGCAGAATGCGTTAAAACGCACATTGCTGATAATGAGCAATTAATGTTGATAACGTCGGCTCAGTCGCCGCTGAAATCAGGCATTGTGGTGTTTAAACACCGCACGATTGCGAATGAAGTATTGTATAAATACTTGCAGGATAATGGCGTGGTGTGTGCTTTGCGCGGTGGCGGTATCCGCTTCTCGCCGCATTTTTATAATACTGCGCAAGAAATAGCCAAGGCATTTGCGCTGATTGGCGACTTCCAGCAATGACAGTTTCACAGCACGATATTGTGCATATTGCCGATGAACCCAAGAAAAAGAAGTTATCAAAAGCGCAAAAACAGTTTAATCAGTTAATCAAAAAAATTGCCGAGCAGAAACAGCTGTTGCTTGAGTGGCAAACTACCTTACCGCAATATAATCAACGTCTTAGTAAGTCTTATACGCCATTAATGACTAAGTTTAATCAGCAACGCATTGAATGGCTGCATTTATTAGACCGCGCTTACCATCATAAAGATTTTAGTAACGCCGATAAAAAGAAGTTGCGGCATTTGTTGGGTGAATTAAGTCATGAGCTGGTGGTGAGTCACGGACAAGTCGAGGTGACCGACCTGTATAACCGCTATGCGGCGGACGAGCAGGTATTGCTGATTGAAACCGTCATGCAGGACGTTGATGCGGATGGCAGTTTCGCCAAAAAAATACCCAAAGACAACGTACAGTCCGATAAAAAAACCGCGAAACAACAGCAGGAACAAGAAAAAATCAGCAAGTCGATACAGAGTGTTTATCGCCAATTAGTCGCCAGTCTGCATCCTGACCGTGAACCCGATGAACAGGAGCGCGACCGTAAAACCAAGCTGATGCAGAAAGTGAATGTGGCATACAGTAAAAAAGACTTATTACAGTTGTTGGAACTGCAATTGGCGGTTGAGCAAATCGACCAAGCACATTTGAATAATCTTTCCGAAGACCGCTTAAAACATTTTAATAAAGTCCTGCAAGAGCAGTTTGCTGAGCTGTCAGAAGAAGTTGAGGACATAGAATCGGCGTTCAAACGGCAAATGAATCTGGCGGCTAAGGTGCATTTAAGCCCTAAATATTTGATGAAAAATTTAGACGAGGCAATGAAAGATTTGCAACGCAGTATCAAGGGTTTGCAAATGAACAATAAAGCGGCGAAAGATTCGGCCGTATTGAAGAGCTGGCTTAGGTCTTATCAGATACCTAAAGACAAGCTTTTCTAATAGTGACAGGAGTAAAACAGCTTTAGCTGTTTTCTAGCCGATACTAGGTTCTGTTGACATTTCATCGTAGCCAAATGAGTGCGGAAACGAAGCGAATAAAGCCCATGTAATTTCTGGCGAGCTTGTCAAATCGGGAAAACACTCGTCTGTAATGTTTGATTTTACCGAAAAAGCATTCAA
>JAUYBJ010000075.1 GCA_030693155.1 Methylococcales bacterium | reverse complement strand
TCCAACATCGCCGATAATCCAGTTGCGGTAGTGAATCCGTTAGTGCATATCAAGTAATCAGTGTATATAGCTAAATTTTCTCTGTTCATCTTTTAATAGTACGCTTTCGGGGCGAGGTGTGCGTAACATCAGTTAATAAGTCTCTTATTACTTTCCTGCGCTACTATTTAAATGGGAGTAAAACAGCTTTAGGTGTTTTCTAGCCAATAGCTAAAGCTATTGGACTCCTGTGTAGGATGTTTAAGTTTATTTGCCCTGATAAATACCACCTAAGATGACATTTCGATTCGCACCAGTGACTTCTTTCAGATTGCCCGTTAAATGATGTAAGGATTGTTTGGCTAACCATGCGAAAGCAATGGCTTCAACGTGGTCTGGATGAATGCCGTACAGTTCGGTGGAACTCACAGGGCAATGCAGATTTTCTTCAATCAGTTGTAGCAAATAGTCATTATGAATACCGCCGCCGCAAATTAATACTTGCTCGGTGGCAGGTGCGTATTTTTTAATCGCGTCGGTGATGGTGGTGGCGGTTAGATAACATAAGCTGGCTTGTATATCTTCGGCGAGGTAATCGGTCACCTTGATGTTTTGATAAATCCAATCCAGTGAGAAATATTCTTTACCAGTGCTTTTGGCGGGTTCTAGTTGAAAATACGGGTCTTGTTTGAGTTGGTTGACCAGCTCGTGATTAATGTTGCCCGATTTTGCCCACGCGCCTTGTGCGTCGTAATTAAGGCTGCGGTGTTTTTGTATCCATTGATCCATCAGGATGTTACCTGCACCTGTGTCAAAACCGATGACCGCTTCTGAGGCTGTATTGGACAGAATGGTGATGTTGGCAATGCCGCCGATATTAACGATACAACGATGTTCGGACGGGTGACTGAACACCGCTTGATGAAACGCAGGCACTAACGGTGCGCCTTGTCCACCTGCGGCAATGTCTCTGCGGCGAAAATCGGCAATGGTGGTGATGCCTGTGCGTTCGGCAATAATATTGGGGTCGCCGATTTGCAGGGAAAACGGCAGATCACTGTTCGGGTCGTGGAAGATGGTTTGCCCATGACTGCCAATCGCTTTAATGGCGGCGGCGGGAATGTTGGCTTTGCTCAATAGCGTGTTGATAATATCGGCGAATAAGTGTCCCAGTTGGGTATCCATCGCGCCGTAGTCTTTAAGAAAAATTATGGCGTTGGCATCGCTGATTGCTGCAAGCTGGTTTTTCAGGGCATCGGAAAACGGCTGATATTCAAAGGCTATCAGTTGCACACGATAGTCGTCTTTAAATTCCACCAGCGCGGCATCAATACCATCAAGGCTAGTGCCTGACATAAGACCAATATAAAGTTCACTCATGGATGCGTTATAAGTTTTTCGCAACTAACGTGCCTGTTTTTGCCTGATTAAGGCGAGTCAGTACGGGAATGGTTTGGGCGTGGAAATCTTCCCAGATACCGTTAGGCAGACGCATGGCTTGTTGTGAATCGAGCTTTTCAGGGTCGCGGTGTTCACCATCAACACGGAATTCATAATGTAAATGCGGGCCTGTCGCAAGTCCAGATGAGCCGACATAACCAATCACATCACCTTGTTTGACGGGTTCGCCGTCTTGCAGGTCTTTTCTGAAATTGGACAGATGCGCGTAAGCGGTTTGGTAATGTTCGCCGTGTGAAATCACAATCATGCGTCCGTAAGCCCCTCTGTTTTCATGCGAAAGAATGACACCATCCCCTGCGGCTTTGACGGGTGTGCCTGTACGCGCGGCATAGTCAACGCCTTTATGCGCGCGGATTCTGTTCAAAATAGGGTGTCTGCGGTGCGGGTCAAAGTGTGAGCTGACTTTCGCATAGTCGAGCGGTGAACTTAAAAACGCTTTACGCAAACTGCGCCCTTCAGGTGTGTAATAACTGACGATGCCTTCTTTATCTTTATAGCGAATGGCGGTGTAGGTTTTGCCGCGATTAACAAATTGTGCGGCGATGATGCGGTTATGGGCATTGCCCGCGCCTTCTTCATATAAAACAGTGAATTGATCGCCTTCTTGCAGGTTGTTGGCAAAATCTATATCCCACGCAAAAATATCAGTCAGTTCTATCACCATATCATTAGATAAACCTGCTTTTTCACCGGCCGAAGGCAATGAGCCATCAACAACACCGTGCGCACTGGCGACTTGTTGCGTGGTTTCGCTGTTGCTGGCGTTGTTGATAATGTTGCTGTTACGCGCACCTAATGAGGTACGAATACGCTTGTTATTGCTGGGCTGAATGAGCAGATTATTGTTTTCGCTGGATTCAGACGACGTTTCGTGACTGTTATCAATGCTCTGATACGGCTTTGCACCTTGTGTTATTAATGAGTGCATACGCTCATTATTAGCTATTGGGTTGCTTGTCTTTGGGGGTGTGCCAATAAACGGATTGTCAGGTGCTTGCCCATTGTCGTTGGGCTTGGTGTTCGTCGCTACCGAGGGTACGGGTGGAAAAAATAGCGAGCTGGATTTTTCGGGCGTAGTGATAAGCGGGTTATTTTTTTGCGCGTTGTTTTCGCTGTAAGTATCAGGTGCAGTCACTTGCTCAGGCTCAGCCATTGCTTCACTTTCTACAACAGCCGTTGACGCATCACCGTCACTGGCTTCGCCATACAATGGCTCGTCTTCAACCTGACGGGATTTGATTTTGCCATGTTTGCCGCGCTTACTTTCTTTAGCATCGGCGAGTTGCTGAGCTTTAGATTTGCCGCGTTTATTGTCTTTGGCATCAGCGAGTTGTTGCGCTTTGGATTTGCCGCGTTTGTTGTCTTTGGCATCAGCGAGTTGTTGCGCTTTGGATTTACCGCGTTTGCTGTCTTTGGCATCAGCGAGTTGCTGGGCTTTGGATTTACCGCGTTTGCTGTCTTTGGTATCGGCAATCTGTTGGGCTTTGGATTTATTGTGTTTACTGTCTTTGGTATCAGCGATTTGACGGGTCTTTGATGAGCTGGGCGTTTGTTTGGCGACGGTTTTGGCAGGTGTTTTTTTCGATGCGGGCGGCTCTGATTTTTTACTGCTCGCTGCATTTGTTTTACTGGGCTTGGCAGCACTCGAAGGCTGCTTTTTAGCAGACGGCTGTGCAGGTTTCGCAACACCAGGCAATGCGGCAACCATTAGACCTACCCATATCAACAAAGAGGCATAAAATTTATTTTTCATGGATTATTGGCTAAGCGTTTGAAATATATTAAAAAACGGGTGGCAATGTTTTTATGGTGTCATTTTAAGGGTTTTCTGTAGCTTTTACCAATTAATACGAAACCTGAAAAATTTTATTCTATCGAATGACTGGGTAATTCTATAATGGCAACCTTTAACTCAGATTAACCAGGAGAAAGACCTTGCAAGAAGATGTATTAGCGCAGTTGCTACGAGGGACTGACGAAGTATTAGTGGAACACGAATTAATCAAAAAATTAGCCGAAAACAGACCGCTACGCATCAAAGCAGGTTTTGATCCCACTGCCCCTGATTTACATTTAGGGCATACCGTGTTAATCAATAAATTAAAACAGTTTCAAGATTTAGGGCATGACGTATTATTTCTAATCGGCGATTTTACTGGCATGATAGGCGACCCGACAGGCAAAAACGTCACCCGCAAGCCCCTATCGCGTGAAGACGTATTAGCCAATGCCCAAACCTACCAAGACCAGATTTTTAAAATTCTTGATCCCGCTAAAACCGAAGTCGTCTTTAATTCCACTTGGATGAACGCCATGTCCTCCGCCGAATTAATCCAACTTGCCGCAAAAAATACCGTAGCACGAATGCTGGAACGTGATGACTTCAATAAACGCTACAAAAGCGGTCAACCGATTGCCATCCATGAATTTTTATACCCCTTAATCCAAGGCTACGATTCCGTTGCCATGAAAGCCGACGTAGAGCTAGGCGGCACGGATCAAAAATTCAACTTATTAATGGGGCGACAATTACAAGAAGTATTCGGACAAAAACCGCAAGTCGTTATCACCATGCCCATTTTAGAAGGCTTGGACGGCGTACAAAAAATGTCCAAATCACTCAACAACTATATTGGCATAGCCGATGCCGCCGATGAAATGTTCGGCAAACTCATGTCGATTTCTGACGTACTCATGTGGCGTTATTTTGAACTGCTCAGCTTCCGCCCCATGCCAGAAATCAAAACATGGATGCAAGAATGCGAACAAGGCGCGAATCCACGCAATTACAAAGTGCTGTTAGCCCAAGAAATTGTCGAACGCTTCCACAACAAAGAAGCCGCCGAAAAAGCTCTGGAAAATTTTGAAGCCCGATTCCAACGCGGCGCAATGCCCGATGAAATGGACGAAGTCACCGTTAAAGCAGAAGCCACAGGCTGTGCAATCGCCACGCTATTAAAAGAAGCAGGCTTAACCCCCAGCACCTCAGAAGCCATCCGCATGATTAACCAAGGCGCGGTGAAAATAGACGGCGAAAAAGTCAGCGATACCAAACTGTTATTAGCAATCGGCAGCAATCATGTTTATCAAGTCGGCAAAAGGAAGTTTGCACGGGTTGAGGTGGTTTGATTTTATCTAAAGACTTTTGAATCATGACCCAATATCGCCGACTTTATGTTGCTAATGCCACTTGGTTTTTTACTGTCAATCTTGCGACACGACAAAACAATCATTTATTAGTCGAACAAATAAACGCGCTACGATTAGCCTTTCGCTACGTTAAAGACAGAAGACCTTTTATTATCAATGCGGTGGTTATCATGCCAGACCACTTGCATTGTATTTGGACATTGCCAGCGGGTGATACCGATTTTTCGACCCGATGGAATTTACTTAAAGGACACTTTTCTCGTTCTATTGATAAAGGCGAACGGATTTCACAAAGTCGAATCAGTAAAAGAGAGCGTGGTATCTGGCAGCGGCGATTTTGGGCGCATTTGATAACTGACCAAGACGATTTTAACAATCACGTTGATTATATTCATTGGAATCCCGTTAAACACGGTTATGTCCGCAAAGTATCAGAGTGGTCTTATTCGAGTTTTCACAGTTATGTACAGCAGGGCGTTTATTCAAGCGATTGGGGATATGCAGGTGAATTTAATATTCAGTCGGGAGAATAAGTGATATGGTCAGACAGTTATAGGATGGGCTGACGAAGGAAGCCCATCTGTCGCGATTGACCACAGTTATGGAATGATTTGATGTAAGATGTCCACCTCCGCGATTGATGGGCTTCGTACCTCAGCCCATCCTATGTAGCCCATCTTATCGTGTTAACAATATTAATCTTTGATATTTATTATCTGTATTCATATTTTTCAACCTAATTATTAACGACATTAATAATTATATCATAGCAAGTAGCCCGCATGGAGCTTTGCAGAATGCGGGGGTAAACTGTCACACTAGCGATTATTCCCGTATTCCGTTGCACTTCATACGGGCTACTCGCTATCCATCTTACGAGTTTATTTTATGCTTCTGTAATTTGTTTTGGTAATTTGCATTTTGACCATTCAATAAGACCTTTTAATTGCAATTCTTTTTGTTGATGCGTAGCGGCTCTTATTTTTTTCTTTGTTTTTCTTGTTGGATATATCCCTTTTTTATCTATAGCAAGTCCATTAATAATAATTCTTCCATTTCTTATATCTTGTAATTTGGTTTTTTGTGTATTTATTTTAAATCCAAATTGTTCAATAGCTTGTTTTGCGATAAATAAAATTTTGCCACTATCATTTTTATTATTAAAGCTAAAAGTGAGGTCATCAGCATATCTGGTATAAACGACATCTAACTTATATTTTTTTAACTGGCTACAAATTAATTCATCGCATTTTAAAAAAGAAATTGTTGCTATAAGTGGACTTGTAGGTAATCCTTGCCTAGGTGAGCCTTTAATAAAACATAGCTCAATAATTTCTGAGTCTAAAATCCCATTAACATGAGTTTTCTTAACGGAATCAAAAAAATCAGCTAAATCAATGGATAGGGTGTAATTATACCCAATATGTTGAAGTGCATTTTCTACGCAATTTTTGCCTTTCTCGAAAGCATAATTAACATGGATTTTATCAAGTTCTGATAATCTTTTTTCAAGATAGGGAAAATTAGATTTTAACAGTAATTTATGGTCATTATCGACTATATAAATAACTCTAACTTTTCCATTATTTTTAGGGATATTTATTTTGTGAAAATTCATTATTGATATGTTATTGATGTGTTGTGATACAGATTAATATTTTACAAAATACCCATTACATAAAATGCTTTTTAGTCGTTTAGTCGATCAGTAACCAACATCTAAGAAAGAAAATAGAATATAAGAAAGAAGAATACTAGCAAAATACACCGAAACGAGTGGACGAATCATCAAACACCCACAGTATATTTTATTCCCACCTTACAGATGGGAGTAGCTAAAAATTAATCTGCATCACATCTTTAAGTATAATGTAAATTTCTCTGTAATTCAACGTTGATTTTCTCATGTTATCTTTAATAGATTTAAAATGGAATATCATCATCATAAGGTGCGTCATAAGACGTATTATTATCTTTTACAGATGGTATATATTCAGATTTTTGTGGTTGATTATTTTGTGATGGTTGCCCATAACTACTTTCACTTTCACTTTCACTTTCACTTTCTACTTGCGGATTCCCTCCGATTAATTCCACATTATTAGCAAATACATTTAAACTTGTGCCAATACTGCCATCGTTTTTTTGGTAAGTATTTAATGATACCTCGCCTTCAACAATAACTTCCTTTCCTTTTTTCATAAAATCGCATAATTTCCCTTCTGCTTTTTTTCCAACTAACGAACAGTTGAAAAAGTGTGTTTTTTCATTTTCACCGTAACCAGTATGATTAGCGACTGAAAATGATAGCAATGCCAAACCACTTGGAAGGTATCTTACTTGCGCATCTCGTGTAAGTCTGCCTGTTATTATTAATTTATTCATAATAATTTTTTTGTTAAAAAAGGTAGTTTATTATATTTGGACTGTAGTGCGTAATTTCATCAAAACGGAACGTCAGTTGCATCCATCTTAAAGAAAAACAGTCGTTCCTGAAAATCGGCAGATGCAGGACTATGTTTAACATTATATCCCGCAATAGACATATTATTTTTGAAGCCTTCTGATTCAAGCCATTCAAGTATTTCAACTTCTTTTCCACTTTTTAGTCTGACCATGATGCCACGGTTGACAAAAAAACCATTGCGATTCTTGATTGGAACAGCAATGGTGTGTGCCTTTGCCAGCCAATTTATAATTTGCGTTTGTCGAATTATATCTGCCATTTGTATACCTTGTAATAATGCCCATATTATTAAAAAAGAGATAACTGCTCAACCGTATCTATTGGCAATAATAATTTTTCTGTCTCATATGAACTTCCAATCAAAAACGGACTATTTGGGTCATGCTGTTTTTTATTTTTAATAACGGTTTTCTCATTAAATGTAGCATAACAGTATGAGCATCCATGCAAACAAGTATTGTATTCACCAATATCAATGCTTTTAATACATCCGCACGCTTCTCTTTGTCCTTTATCTTTTTTAGGATTTAAAGATAACTCAAATTCTGATTTAAGAATTTCCTCATCTATACATTTACCGTGTTCTATTCCAACATTTAATAAATCTATTTCTTCTGCACAGCTTTTTATACTCATCCCATGTTGTAGAGCTGTTTTAACCATGAATTCAGATAAATCTAAAATAGCATCATTATTAGCGGTGATGTCATTATAAAATAATCCTTCTACAGCTTTTAAATTACGCTCTGTTTTTTTATATAAATCAGCAAAGCTAATAACAACTCGCTTAGTTTTTCCTTCAAGAGATTGAGCTATTTTTGAAAATAGCCTTTTATGGTCATCAATGCCAACATAATTAGATAACAATATAGGGTCATATCGCCAAATTACTTTGCCACTTCCTATTTTATCGCTTAATTTAATAAAGGTATCAATACTTCTAGTTGGATTAGGCACTGACTTTTCTAGTGTTCTTGGATACCCTGTTATAGTGTATTGAAAATAATAGTTATATTGTTTTTCGTGTAATTCATCAAGATAAGGAATAAGTTTTTCAGGATTTCTTGTCCAAAATACAATCGCCTCTACATCTTGAGGCAATAAAGAAACTTTTTTAATTTGATGGGCATTAAAAGGATTTCTTGTGTATAAAAAACCCTCTCTAATTCTATTCATAAACCATTCTGCATAAAATGCTGGAATGTCAGTTCGACGACTTGCACTAATAATCATTTTTAATTAACACCGAATGTTGTTTAGAGTTTGTGTATGTTTTAGGTTTAAAGAGAGATTTAATTTCGCTAGGAAACAAATAACCACACCATATTCCTTTATCATCAATAAAATGTTTTTCAATTTTTACTGATAAATTATCTAATAATTTTAAAATTCTATTTTGAACTAAACCTTCGTTGCGGTCATTAATTATTAACACAGCTTTATCTGAAAATAAGCTTTGTATGTTTTTTATAAAAACACACATATCATTGTCTGAAATTTCAGAAATTAAGTATGAAATTAGAACAATATCGAATTTTAAATTTTTTAAATTTAGTTCATTTAGTGCAACGTCAAATAAAAACTGTCTATTATTAAAATTTTCATTAATTTTGCCAGAAAAATCAGGATTAACAATTTCTTTAGATAAATCATTCCATCCATTTTCTTTATCAATACGAAGTATATTAAACTTCGGCATATCTTGTTTAACTTTCTCTACAATAAAGCTTTTCATTGCAAGAATATCTGAGCCAAGTCCACCACCTATAGATAAAATATTGATTTCATTTTTTGAGGCAATAATTTCTAAAATATCTTCTTGTGATTTTTTTATTGCAATATAAATTTCATGAACATGAACAGGCAAATATCTTATAACATAAATTTTACGCTTTTGCTCACAGCTATAATCTACTTTGTTACCATTAAAATACTGCTTACACAAACAATCTACACAACTTTCAGAATCTGGCGTTACATTACTACAACCATTCCACTTGTCATAATCAATGCTTTTATGCAAATCTCTTATAATGTTGTCCATATGAGGATTTATGACTTCTGTTCTAATACTGCTGAGTAATCCCATTGTGTTTCCTAATTCGTAAGATAAATAGCAAGTAGAAAGACTGATACGTTTTTAGCGGCGTAGGTTGGGTTGGTGCTTTTTCAACCCAACATTTACCGCGCAATGTGTTGGGTTGCGAAAAGATGCAACCCAACCTACAAAAAATCAACTCATAAGCAAGTAGCATCGATGTAGCGCAGTGAAATCGAGGATTATCGACATCATTTATTCATCGACTTGCTAAGCCAATATTTTCAATCCGTGTTTCTGTACCACTGCCAAGAGTTTGAGAGCCATACCACTGGGACGCTTCGCGCCTGTTTCCCATTTTTGTATGGTTGATTCGCTGGTGTTGAGGTAACGGGCAAAAATAGGCTGACTGACGTGGTTGTTTTCACGGATGAGCTTTATTTGTTGAGGTTCTATCTCTGTAGGAACAACAAGACAGGATTCATCAAATTCACGCATTGTGGTTTTATCAATTGCCCCTGCACGGTATAGCCCTTGGACTGAACTGTGTATGGCGGCAAACGCATCACTTTTGAATTTAGGTTTGTTAAGCATGGCAAATCTCCACTAAATCACCGTTTTTTATTTGGGTGTTGATTGTTTCATCGGTCTGACGACCATAGATAGCGGCTAACTTCTTAAACTCGGCAAGCTCGTCTGTATCAATATTGCTTTGGTCTTTTTTGGCAAACAGATAGGTATAAATCCAGTATTGTCCGCCTTTGGCAATGATAATTGAACGGTGTCTATTATCGTTAAGACGTTTTTTGAACACGCCACCGCCCAAATCATCCGCCTGACCCTGCATGACGTGACGCAGTGCTGCACAAAGCTCTTCGTCACGGATACGCGCTTTTTTCGTAGCTTTGGCAAACCAAGCAGTTTTGAAAGTTCGGGCAGATGTATTGGTGTCAATCATGGCTGATTTATAGCATAGTGGTAGCACTGGGTGCAACGAAAATTAAACCCATTTCAGCGCGATAAACACGATAGAGTCGTTTGCATACCCTATATATCTATCCTTATATATGGGGCAACAATGAAATATCAAAAATATCTTTTCAAAAGAGAGCGGAATACTATAGAAAGTTAAAATAAGTTCTTGACTAACCCGCCCAGTTGATTATAATAGCCAGCTCACTACGGCACTAACAGGAGTTTGGGTGGTGGGGTTGTCTGGGAAGGACGGGTTTTTAGATTGGTCATTTGTTTTTATTAGTTAAGTGACTGAGTTGAAAGCGGATTGAAAGGGATGAA
>JAUYBJ010000071.1 GCA_030693155.1 Methylococcales bacterium | reverse complement strand
CCGTAAGGGTCAAGGCATCGTCACTATGGACGTGCGCGATAAAACCAGCTTTACCGATTACATGGTGCTGGTCACAGGCACATCTGACCGTCATTTGAAATCGTTATGTTCTTATGTCGAAGAAAAAGCCAAAGAAGACGGCTTTAAACCCTTAGGCACAGAAGGCGATTTAGGCTCGGATTGGATATTATTGGATTTGGGCGATGTGATTGTTCACGCCATGACTGCACAAGCGCGTGAGTATTATCAGCTTGAAAAGTTGTGGATGGTTTAGGTAGATTGTAGTTTCCGACATCGCCCTAAAAACGCCCGCAGTAGCAAAAATTTATTTCTTATAACTTATTGATTTACATAAAAACAAAAAATTCTTTTAAAAAAAGTAATTTTTATCTTAACTTCTCGACTTTTAAAAAGAATATAGTGTGTCTCCGTGCGGTCGTGCGGAGATGATTAAATAACTATTATTATCTTTTGGAAAAAAATGACTATTGAATGGGACGCAGAAAAAATTGGCAATCTTGACCCTGAACTTTTGAAAAATGTTATTGATAACATGAAAAACAAAGTACATGAACAACCAAGCGTAGCCGTAAGATTTGGTACGACTGGAGAGGGAAAAAGACCAAATTATGAAATAGTGTTACGTTTCGCATATTCAGCCGTGGCTAAATCACATGAACGAGATTTGAAAGTCGATAAATATGCAGATGAAAATCTTTCGCGTGAATTTTCACTCGCAGAAATAGAAGAAATTCTAGCAGTGTAGCGGCGTAGGTTGGGTTGCCGTCTTTTTGGCAACCCAACATTTACCGTGTAATTCGTTGGGTTGCGAAAGAGCCGCAACCCAACCTACACACACTAAACCGCTTTATGTGCCATCAAAGCAGGTAATGCTTTAACTAATTTAATTACCAGCAAGCCAAATGCGCCATAACACAATGCGGCACTGACATAAGGTGGATAGTATTGCAGTACACGCGAGCTGTATTGCGCCCATGAAGCATCAGGATAACGACCTGACAGCAGATAGAAACTGCCGTTAGAAATTAAAAATGCGGTTGAGGTTGCCAACAGCATTACGCCCATAGCTAACAGTATTTCATTGGCAGTCAGGGTTTTGAATGTTGCACAGAAGCTACCTGCAAACCATAAAACTGCGTAAGTTGGAATCAAAAACAGGTATGCAGGTGACACGCAAAATGCACTGACGCTAAAATGGGTAATTGCCACATAATCAATCACTGCCGCTTCCAGCATTAAAAATCCCAGTAACCACCAGCGACGTGCAAAAACCAAACCTGCTAAAAAGAATACGGCTAATGACGCATCGGGTAAGGAAAACGCATCACCAAAATGATGAAAGCGCGTTAATGCCATCAGGGCAATCAGCGGCAAGGTTAATGTCTGCGCTGATAACCATTGTTTTGTATTCATAGGGGGGGGCTCCAAAAAGTGTGGGATAACTATTTAACGACTGCCAGTCCTTAAAGGATTGGCAGTCGTGATAGTAAAAAATTAGTTATTAAAATGAACTGAAACAAAAAAGTTTCTCTCAGCGGTATTATAACCGCTCACGGTTTGATATTCGTTATCCAGTGCATTATTCAGCTTAACATCAAGCTGCCAATTTTTATTTAAGTGGTACGCCGTGCGTAAATCAACGGTGACATAACCGCCAACGCGGGTTTTATTGGCAACATCATCATAACGATAATCTTGTGCCACCACCTGAGTACCGACATCAAAATCGCCAAAACTTCGTGATAAATCAAAGCCTAGGGTTTGATCGGCGCGGCGCGGCAGACGTAAATTAGTGATGCGGTTTTTCGGGCTTAATAAACTCATGTTTAATTTAGCATTCCAACCCAGTATTTGGGTGCCGATTTCTGCTTCTAAGCCATCTAATTGCGCTTTGCCGATATTTTCTGAGGTTAATGCAAAGGTTTTTGGATTGGTCACAACCGCGATTAAGTTATCAATATCAGTATGGTAGGCGCGTAATTCCCATTGTACCGACTCGTGATCGCCTGCTAAGCCGACTTCAACGGATTTAGAGGTTTCCGCTTTTAAATTAGAATTGCCGAAGTTCGGATAATACAGTTGATTAAACGTGGGGGCTTTAAAGGCATTACCGAAATTGGCAAATGTGCTGATGCTGTCATTGTCTTTACCGTAATGCCAGTTATCGCGCCAGCCGATACTACCTGTCACGGCATTACCAAAAGCTTCGTTTTTATCCCAACGCACTGACGCATTTAAAAAATGGTCGTCCCAGAAACGGCTGTGCAATTCGGTAAATACGCCGACATCATAACGCGAGCTTTCGTTGTATTGAGTGTCGCTGTTGACTTCATCCAAACGATAATCTGAACCAACCAGCACTTGATGCGCATCGGTTATCTGGAATTGGTTCAACCAGCTGGCATTCCAGCGCGTGGTATCAAAGCGGGAAGAAAACGCACCTTTAGGGGTAAATTGATCGCCCCAATCTAAACTTTGCCCCAAGCGCACTGTTGAACGCCAGTTATCCATTATATCGGTGGCGAGCGTTGTACCTGCGACCTGTTCGATAAATTCAGTTTTATTAACGGTATTACCGTCATATTCATTTTTACCCTGCGCACGGGTAAAAAAGGCTTCAATATCGGTGTTATGAGCATCAAAATGATGCCCGACCCGCGCATTGACCGCCGCGTTGGTATAGCCATCGCGGTCTGGCTGATTGACACCGAATCGACCTGATGTCGGTTGCTGAACGTTAAAGCCTTGCGAACCGAAGCCCGATGAAGCGACGGTATACCAAGTATTATCCACTTTGCCACTCACCGTACCTGACACGCGATAAGTATCATAAGAACCGCCACCTGCATCTATCACGATACTGGGCTTTTCTTTTTGCTCGCCTTTGCGGGTAAAAATCTGAATAACACCGCCGATGGCTTCGGAACCGTATAAACTGGAGTTTGGCCCACGGGTAATTTCCACGCGCTCAACTTGGTCTAAGGGAATAAACTCAAACGGTGATGTGCCAGTGGTGGCAGAACCGACTTTAACGCCATCAATTAACACTAAGATATGGTCGGAATTAGTGCCGCGCATAAACACACTGGAATTTTTACCGTAGCCGCCTGTTTGCGTTATATCAATACCTGCACTGCCGCGTAATAATTCAGGCACAGTTCTGACTTGTAGACGGTCAATGTCTTTGCGTGTGTACACGGTGGAAGCAGTGGCTAACTGATTTCTAGCGGTTTTTGAACGGGTGGCTGTCACCAGTGTATCGGGTAATTTTATGGAGGTGTCTTGTGAAAATACAGGGCTATTAAAACCCGCAAGCAATAAGGAACTGGCGATAATTTTTTGCATGATTGTCCTCTGCGCCGCCCGCGCATGATGAGTAAGTATTTGACAACGGAGGACGAGAAAACGAAAGCGGACAAAAGCAGAGGTCTAGTTTCGATAGCACAGCCCTCCGCTGTCCCGAATGTACTTTAGGCCGGTCTCCGGGCTGTTAAGTGGCTTGCGCCTGAATCATCACCTTCCCATGCGTAAACACAGTGGCATACTAATGACTCTTTACTTAATTACCGTTGCGGGGGCAGCGTCGGCTTATACCGACTTCCCGTTTAATCAATTGATGTAAACCATCGCTTGAACCTGAAAGCAAGCGGCGATTATAAGGATGTGTCGCAATAAAGCAACATTATTTTTGACATACGCAACAAAAAACCGTGGAGCGATTCGCCAAACGCACCTCTTGTAGCGGCTGTTGACAGGTCACGCAAGGCAAGTTTTTACGCCCGTAAACGCGCAACTGTTGTTGAAAATAACCCGCTTTACCCGATTCATTGACAAAATCACGCAAGGTTGTGCCGCCTTGTTCAATGGCGTTGCTTAACACCCTTTTGATGCACTCAATTAAACGTTGGCAATCATCCAAATCTAACGTTTCAGCGTGGCGCGTAGGCAATAAACCTGCCATAAATAACGCTTCATTGGCATAAATATTACCGACTCCGACCACAATATGACTGTTCATGATGAAGGACTTAATCGGCACTTTACGCTTACGCGACAGCTGAAACAGTAATTCGCCGTTACACGCTTCCGATAACGGCTCAACGCCTAAACTTTTCAGTAATTTGTGTTCATTCGCGACTTCTTTTGTCCACAACACCGCGCCAAACCGTCGTGGATCGTTGTAACACAACACCGTACCATCCGTAAAAAGTATATCAACGTGATCGTGTTTAGCCGCCTCCTGCTCGGTAGTGACAATACGCAAACTACCCGACATTCCCAAATGCACCAACAACGTGCCACCGTTCATCACCAATAACAAATACTTGGCGCGGCGTGTTACCGAACGAATCGTTAAGCCCGCTAAATCCACAGCCAAGGTTTTAGACACTGGCCAGCGCAATTTGGGTTGCCGCACCAGTATCAGTTCAATCGTTTTTCCAATGATATGCGGTGCAATACCACGGCAAATCGTTTCAACTTCGGGTAATTCAGGCATGGGGATTTTACGGTGTCAAAGTTGGCTGATAGTTATGTTGCTTATTTGGCTTTTACCGCGTCTTCTGATTTTGAAATAACCACCGAATAACATTCCACTACACTTTCCATATAATTAGCATGTGCTTTAGCAAGTTCTTCGGGCGAACCAAAATCGGTGCGTAATTGTTCCATAACCGCTTTTTGATCGGTAGTTGATTTTGGATCTTTAGGCGTGTTTAAACTTAACATTTTTGCATAATTGCGATAAGCCGTTAAGCGCGTCGGATCAAGCGGGAAAACCCCGGGCATTTTGTCAGATGTTTGGGCAACTACGCAGTTCACCATATCTTCAGGGTTAATTTTATAATCCTTAATGTCTTGTTCTTTCTGCATTTGTTCTAATACAGCTTGTTCATATTGATTTTTATCCGCACACGCAGTGAGCAATAAGGCGCAGAGAATAATCAGTGATTTTTTTTTCATGGTGTTACCGTTGTTGGTTTAAAAAACGTAGAGACGTTGCACTGCAACATCTGGTTTGAATTGCTTGCATATAGCTCGCAATCAATATAATAATGATAAAACCGTTCGCACTGAGACTTCGGGAGTGTGAATGACCACGAGCAGTAGCATTTTATTGTGCGTTAGCTAACTCGTTGAGAGCCTGTGCTACCCATTTTTCCGCCTCTTCATTAATCTCAGTCGCCTTGCGCCCCTCGGTTGCAATCATCGGACCGATTTTAACTTTAATGACTCCAGGGTATTTAAAAAAACTGTAACGCGGCCAAAAATCGCCCGCATTATGGGCGACGGGAATCACAGGATAACCCGTTTTTTGCGCTAACATCGCACCGCCAATACTGAATTTTCGCAGTTCTTTAGGTGCGGTGCGTGTGCCTTCTGGAAAAATCAGCACCGATAAACCTTCATTCAAATAGCGCGTCCCTTGTGTCAACAAAGAGCGTAATGACGCGCGTTGATTTTTGCGGTCAATCACAATAGATTTTAGCGTCAGCAACGACCAGCCCCAAATGGGAAAATACAGTAACTCCTTTTTAATAACGACCGAGTGCGGCGGCAAAATATAACGCAACGCCAAGGTTTCCCACGCCGACTGATGATTGCTCAAAAAAACCACAGGCTGGTTCGGATCAATATTTTCCATGCCTTCGACTTCAAAGGTAAGGCCGCAAGACACTTTGGTTATCCAACTGATGATGGCGCACCACGCATAACCGAATTTCCAACGGATTTTGAACGTCGTTAACATACCCGTAATGAGCAATATGCCGATGACCGTTGCGGTAGTGAAGATACCCACAAATAAAATCGTTGAGCCGATGTAGTTTTTAGGTCTGGTGTCCTGAAGTGATGTGTTTTGCTGCGTCATATAAGTTCTCAAAAACAAGAATTGTAAGATGTGGATTAGTTAATAAAGTCTGTTGCCCTTTGCCCGTTTTAACCAATATCGGGATTGCGCCGACTGCCTCAGCCGCTTGTAAATCACGCAACGAATCACCTATAACAGGGATGTTGCTTAGGTCAGCATCAAAGTCGGCGGCAAAGGCTTTTAACAAGCCCGCTTTCGGTTTGCGACACTCGCAGTCGCTGTCTGCGCCATGCGGACAATAATAAATTGCGGCAATCTGCCCACCGTGTTCGCCGATTAAACGGTGCATTTTAGCGTGAATTTGCGCCAACGTCGCCTCATCAAACAAACCCCGCGCTACACCTGACTGATTCGTCACCACAACTACTTGATAGCCATGCTGATTTAATAAGGCAATCGCTTCAAGACTACCCTCTATTGGCAACCATTCATCGGGGGATTTAATGAACGCATCGGAATCGTGATTAATCACGCCGTCGCGGTCTAGTAAAACATAATGTTGTTTGGGCATAAATATAGATGATGTCAATTACAGTAACTTGATTTGCCTACGCTACAGCGAATTGTCGCGCCAATAGCTTAAGCAGGGTTATATAAGTTCTGTAATTTGCTGTTTTAAATTGGATGATATTATTCAAATGGGTTTCTTTTTACTGGAACCCAAAATTTATCGAAATCATTTTTCAGAAATTCAGTCATTTCATCGCAAGGCAACGGTTTACTGAAAAAATAGCCTTGAATAATATCGCAACGGTATTTTCTTAAAAAATCAAATTGTTCTTTTGATTCCACGCCTTCGGCAATCACTTTTTGTTCCAGTGAATGTCCGATTTCAATAATGGCACGCGCAATTCTGGCATTTTTAGAATCAATGGTCATACCTTTAACAAAAGATTGATCCATTTTTAATACATCAATCGGGAGGTTTTTTAAATAGGATAAAGAAGAATAACCCGTACCGAAATCATCCAGTGCTAATTTTATGCCCATTTTTTTGACTTGTTTTAATTGCAGATCAATAAATCGGGCATCACCGATTAACATGGATTCAGTCAGTTCCAGCTCCAGATGTTCTGCGTCCAGACCAGATTCATCAAGTGCTTTTTTGACCAGCGTTAAAAAGTTGGAATCGTTAAATTGCTGTGCGGAGACATTGACGGAAATTTGCGGTAATGGATAACCGGCATCCAACCATTCTTTCAGTTGATGACAAGCCGTGTGTAAAATCCAGTAACCTATTTCAATAATCAATCCAGTATCTTCAGCAAGCGTAATAAACTGATCGGGTGGAATCATTTTTTCATTATTATCCAGCCAGCGAATTAATACCTCCGCACCACAGAGTGTTTTACTGTGTGCTTCATATTGCGGTTGGTAATATAATTGCAATTCATTTTTGGCAATCGCTTTGCGTAACTTTAATTCCATTACCAGTTTTTCTTGTGAGCGATTACCGTGATTTTGATTATAAAATTGATAATTATTTTTGCCCTGATTTTTGGCATTATTTCTGGCTATATCCGCATATTTTAATAACACTTCAGCTTTCAATGGTGATTCGGTAGTGCGACAATCTTCTGGGTAAATAGCAATACCAATACTGGAACCGATAAAGGCTTCGTGATCTCTGACAACCATCACTTCCGCTAATCGCTGACTTATTTTTCCCGCTACGATGGTCGCTGCGTAAACGGTCTCTTCATACGTTTTATCGCTCAGCATCAATATACCGAATTCATCACCGCTAAGTCGTGCCGCAATATCATTTGAACCAAGCTGCTCCATTATACGACCAGCCACTATTTTTAATAATTCATTCCCTGCATCATGCCCTAGCGATTCATTAATAATTTTAAATCTATCAAGGTCTATCACAAAAACAGTGCAGTGAACGCTGCTTTCTTTGGTCGTTGTTATAAATTTTCTTAATCGGTCATAAAACATGGAACGGTTAATCAAACCTGTTAATTCATCGTAGTAAGATAATTTTATAATGCGTCTTTCAGCGTGTTTTTGTTGGGTAATATCAAGCAGACTGGCAAAATAAACGACGCTGTTATCATCTTTAATAATGGCAGAAACTTCCAGTTTTACAGGGAAATCACGCCCTTTTTTAGGCTGGCAGCTTAATTCCCCAGACCATAATCGTTTTGGGATACTGGTGAAAAAATCGGTTTGCAGATGAGTTAGTTTGCCTTTAATGATAAAAGATAAAGGTTTTCCTGTTAATTCGTTGCTTGGGTATTCGGTTAATAAAGAACAAGCGTTACTGACTTCCGTTATATGAAAATCCTTGTCTAAAAACAGGAAACTTAAATGACCCGATTCAATGACTTTAGGTAGTAATTCCAATTGCGTTTTTTTCTTGTCGTTCAGGCTGATAAAATACCCCGTGACGATTAATTTTAGTTCACGTTCGCGGTTATCAAAGATAGGTATTCTGGTTATTTCTAAGGTTCTTTTTTGTCGCCCTATTATCACTACCCTAGTTTCTTTAACAGGCTCTCTTAAATGCCATGCACTTTTATCCTGAATAAAACTTACTTTTAATATATCGGCGTTGCTGTTTGAGTAATGAAAAAGCTCTGCATCTGTCTTGCCGATATAATCAATATCCTGTAAATTAAATATTTTTAAGTAGGTATCACTTGCCCCTAACCAACGCCCGTCACTGTCTTTTATACACAAAAAATCAGGGAAATGATTAATTAACATTTGAGCGTTAATTTGAAAGGAGTCGGTAGGTATATTATCAACAGGAAAATAAACATCTGATTCATGCTGATCTGATGCGTTTTTTTTTGTATGCTTATAATAAATAAATACCAGCGAAATTATTAATACCGTATTTGCTATCAGCAGGATATTATCATAGTGTAAGTCAATGTAACCTATGTCAATAGCTTTTCTAAGTAATTCGAGTTGGCTGGTATCTCCATTACCGAAGTTATTCATAAAAAATTTTTTTATTATTAAATACGCTAAATTGCCACAGGCAAATAATAAAGCTATTGCTACTAATATTTTAGACTTCATAATTTATTGACATCGGTATCAAGGGGCTTATAAGTAAGTCAAATGAGCAAAAAAGCATTGCTCACATTACGCTTCTGATTCAGATACACATTCTAAACTATCAACGCGCTGAAAACCTCTAGGCAATGCGAGTCCTCGTTTCGCACGATTTGCCGTGTAATGCGCTATATCTATTGCTTTCAGGCTAACGAAACGTTTACCTGAAATAATTTTTAACGGGCGATTTTCCGCGAGAGCAACCACACTAATAATAGCATCTGTTTTGTTTGTTAAATCTACCGCAGGAATTTGTATGAGTTTATTGCCTTTGCCTTTCGTTAGTGCGGGTAATTCAGCGACTGGAAAAATTAATAAGCGACCCTGTAAGGTAACCACTGCCAGTAAATCGGACTCACTTTTCAGTAGTGCGGGTTTTAATACCGTCGCGCCTTCAGGCAGGGTAATCAGTACCTTACCTGCTTTATTTTTACTGAGTAATTCTTTGATCTGAACTTTAAAACCATAGCCATAACTGCTCGCTAACACCAGCCAATCATCGGCATTGCCTGCTAATAAATGCTGAAACGATGCTCCCGCAGGCGGATTGAAGCGTCCTGTTAAGGGTTCGCCCTGCGTTCTTGCAGACGGCAAATCGTGTGTTGAGGTGCTGTAAGCGCGACCTGTGGAATCCAGCAAATACACTTGTTGCGTTGAGCGGCTTTTAACGGCTGCCAGAAAACTGTCGCCTGAGCGGTAGTTTAAACTTTCCACATCAAAATCATGTCCTTTGGCAGCGCGTATCCAGCCTTTTTCTGACAGAATAACAGTCAGCGGTTCATTGCTGATGAGTTCGGTAGTTTTCAGGGCTTGCGCGGCCGTTCTTGCCATCAGTGGCGAACGTCGATTATCACCGTATTGTTCCGCGTCTTTAATAATTTCTTTTTTAATCAGGCGATTAAGTAAACTGGGCGATGCCAGCGTTTTCTCCAGTGTGAGTCGTTCTGCTTCCAGTGCATCCTGTTCGCCGCGAATTTTGATTTCTTCCAGTTTGGCTAACTGGCGTAGTTTGATTTCCAGTATCGCTTCGGCTTGAATGTCGCTTAAGCCAAATCGCGCTATAAATACGCTTTTAGGATGGTCTTCGTTACGAATAATGGCGATAACTTCATCAATGTTCAAATAAGCAATCAGCAAACCATCAAGGATATGTAATCGTGCAAGCAGCTTATCGAGACGGTATTGCAAACGGCGGCGTACGGTTTCAGTCCGAAATGCCAGCCATTCAACGAGGATGGTGTGCAAGCCTTTAACGCGCGGTTTGCCGTCCATGCCGATCATGTTCATGTTGACGCGATAGCTTTTTTCTAAATCAGTGGTGACGAATAAATGCGACATCACCGCTTCGACATCAAGGCGTTTGGCTTTGGGAATAATGAGTAAACGGGTGGGATTTTCGTGGTCGGATTCATCACGCAAGTCCTCAATCATCGGCAGTTTTTTTGCCAGCATTTGTGCGCCTATTTGCTCCATTAATTTAGAGCCTGACACTTGATGGGGCAGGGCAGTGATAACGATGTTGCCGTCTTCCAGTTCATAAATCGCCCGCATTTTTATCGAGCCGCTACCTGTGGCGTACATTTTTTGAATGTCGTCAGTGGAGGTGATAATTTCTGCTTCGGTGGGGTAATCGGGAGCTTTGACGTGTGCAAACAAATCTTCCAGTGTGCTGTCTGGATAGTCTAATAACTGTATGCAGGCATCGGCAACTTCGCGCAGATTATGCGGCGGAATGTCGGTTGCCATACCGACGGCGATACCCATTGTACCGTTGAGCAGAATATTCGGCAGTCGTGCGGAGAGTAAGACAGGCTCTTGTAAAGTGGCATCAAAATTATCCACCCAGTCCACTGTGCCTTGCGCTAATTCACTGAGTAAGGTATTGGCATAACCGGTCAGACGCGATTCGGTATAGCGCATGGCGGCAAACGATTTAGGATCATCGGGTGAACCCCAGTTGCCTTGCCCATCGACTAACGGGTAACGATACGAAAACGGCTGTGCCATTAACACCATCGCTTCATAACAGGCAGAATCACCGTGCGGATGGTATTTACCCAATACGTCACCCACGGTTCGGGCAGATTTTTTATATTTTGCTGCCGCGTTCAGTCCCAGTTCGGACATGGCATAGACAATACGCCGCTGTACGGGTTTTAAACCATCGGCGATATGCGGTAAGGCGCGGTCGAGAATGACGTACATGGAATAATCCAGATAGGCTTTCTCGGCGAAATCCTTTAGCGGCAGTTGTTCAAAATTTTCTTGTAGACCCACTTAAAATTTTTCCTCTGTCAGCTCAATCGCTAAAATACGGTTTTTGTGTAAATTTTCCTGACGCATTTGTTTACGCAGCAAGGCTTCGGCGTAATAGCGTTTTTCATCATCGGTTTCGACTTGCAGTCTCGGTACTGGCGTTGGTTTGCCCGTGTCATCCATTGCCACCATCGTAAAATAACACGAGGTGGTATGACGTTTGTCATCGGTGCGTAAATTTTCAGCAACCACTTTAACACCGACTTCCATGGAGGAATGTCCGACATAATTCACATGGGCATAAAACGTGACCAATTCACCGACATTGACTTGTTGTTTGAAAAACACCTGATCCAGTGCCGCTGTCACAACATATTGTTTACAGTATTTAACAGCACAGGAATACGCCACTTGATCCAGTAATTTTAACAATGCTCCTCCGTGAACGTGTCCCGAAAAGTTTGCCATATCGGGTGTCATCAGTACGCTCATGGTGAGTGATTTTTCTTGCTTAACCATTAAATAACCCTCTTTTGAATTGCCTTATTGTATAGCAATTATCATGCGTGTATGTGTCAAGTCGTTTATTTACCGAGTAATAATAACAATCACGCCTTTTTTAGCTAGAATAATGCACTCAACCAACCCGTAATATAACGAAGGTGAATGAGTATGAATAAAAAATTAATCGCCCTGATGTTGTTATTAACCCTCCCTTTAACCGCTATTGCTGAAACGGACACGCCCCCTGATTCCCATAAGCGTGTTGAGCATCTGACCAAAGAACTGGGCTTGACCAGCGAACAGCAAGTGAAGGTGGAAGCCATTTTCAATACCCAAAGAGAAAAAATGAAAGCGGCACACGAAGAAGCGCAGGCGGGTTTGAAAGCGGTGTTTACCCCTGAACAACTGACTAAATTTGAAGCTATGCAGGAAAAACGTCAAAAAATGCGTAGAGAACGAATGCAGCATAAAAAATAGTTGCCGTATGAGGAGTACAAATTTTATCCTGAGTTTGTACTCCAAAATCTCTGTGGGAATATTTCCTTTTCACTGGCTATCACTAGGGATTACCCCTTGATTTAGCTATCATGCTGTTTTTTTTGTACAGTAGATAGAGTGAATCATGAGAAAGTTAGTCGTCGGAGTCATTGGTTTATTTAGTCTGTCATCGGTGACGATGGCAATCGCTAAAGACCAGCCTTTAGACTTGGGAACAATTGATGTAGTTAGCACCACGCCATTATCAGGCAGTGAAATCGAATCGGGAAAAATACCTACCACGATACAACGTGTTGATTCAGATCAATTACAAAAAGCGCAAAGCATTTCTTTATCGGAATACATGAACCGTTATTTAAGCGGTGTCAGTATCAACGAAGCGCAAAATAATCCATTGCAACCTGATATTTATTACCGTGGTTTTGTTGCCTCGCCATTATTAGGTATGCCACAGGGTTTATCTACTTATGTGAATGGTGTGCGTTTTAATGAACCGTTTGGCGATACTGTTAACTGGGATTTAATTCCGCAAAACGCCATTGATACAATGGCGTTATATTCAGGTTCAAATCCAGTTTACGGTTTAAACAGTTTAGGCGGTGCGATTGCGGTTAAAACCAAAACAGGGTTTACTGCACCTAAACATCAAATAGAAGTCTACGGTGGTTCGTGGGATAGACATTCCGAAGATTTAACCAGCGGCTGGAATAATGGCACTTGGGGTTATTTTGTTGATTTAAATCATTTTGAAGAAGGCGGCTGGCGTAATTATTCACCCACTAAAGCAGAACGTGCGTTAGGTACATTAAGCTGGCGCGGTGATAAAGGCTCGTTAGATTTAACCTTGGCGGCTAACAGCAATAATATGAATGGTAACGGCGCAGCTCCGATACAGTTATCACAACAAGATTATGATGCTGTTTTTACCCATCCAGATACCACCACCACCAGTATGTTTTTTTCGCAGTTACAAGGCAGCTATGATATCACTGATAAAATAGAAGTCAGCGGTAATGCCTATTTTCGGCAAAATCGTGTGAAAACTTTTAATGGTGATAATAGCGATTATGATAACTGCGATGATGACGATGATTTATTGTGTGAAGATGGCGACGAAATTGTCATAGATACGTTCGGTAATCAAGTAGCCGCCACAGATGCCGTTGAAGGCGCAACTAACAATTTCAGCCAAACCAATATGCGCAGTCGCGGTGGTACGCTACAAACCGTGTTTGCCAATGATTTATTTAAACACGAAAATAATCTGACTGTCGGCGTAAACTACGATTATGCAACCGCCAGTTTTGATTCCGATACTGAACTCGGCTCATTAACCGACACACGCGGCACTACGCGCAGCGGTATTTTAGTTGATGAATCCAGAGTGCGTTTACAAACCAATACCTCAACAGTGGGCGTGTATTTGACCGATAGTTTTTCTATCACTGATAAATTAACCGCCACAGTCGCAGGGCGTTATAACTACACGCACATTAATATGATTGATAAATATATTAATGATCCAGCCAAGACCTTAGACGGTTCGCACACCTTTGAACGGCTTAATCCATCGGCTGGTTTAACTTATCAAGCCTTGAGTAATCTCAACCTGTACGCCAATTACAGCGAATCAACACGCACACCATCACCAATGGAACTCAGTTGTGCTGACCCTGCCGCGCCGTGTAAATTACCCAACTCCTTTGTTGCTGATCCGCCCTTAGACCAAGTTATTGCTAAAACATGGGAAGCAGGCGTGCGAGGCGACTTGAATAAATTTGTTGATAATGGCGACATAAAATGGAATTTAGGCTTTTTTCATACCATCAATCATAACGATATTATTTTCCGTCGTGATGCTGCCAGTAATATTATTAGTCGGGGTTATTTTGATAACGTGGGCAGAACGCGCCGTTATGGTATTGAAGCAGGGACTCATGCCGATTTTGACAGCGTGTTCAGCTCGATTGATGATTGGCATTTTTCTACCAACTACACCTATTTAAATGCACGCTTTTTAAGTCCGTTTGATACTGTCAATCCACTCAATACCGATGAAGCGATTGTTGTCAATGCAGGTTCAAAAATCCCCGGTCTTCCTGAACATATCTTTAAAGCCGCCGTGGGTGTGGATTTATGGAAAAAAATGTCGGTCGGTGTGACGGGTGAATACAGCGGCGACCGTCATTTACGCGGCGATGAAGCCAATCGTAATGCCAAATTATCAGGTTATTGGTTATTCAATGCCACGGCTGAATACAAAGTCACCAAAAACTTTAGCGTATTTGGCAAACTGGATAATATTTTTGATAAACGCTATTACAGCTTTGGCGCGTATGGCAATGCCGCAGAAGTATTAGGCAATGACTACAATGATCCACGCTTTGTGTCTCCGGGTATGCCCAGAGCGGGCTGGGTCGGGGTACGGTTAAGTATGTAACTGTAAAAATCTGTACCGCCACTTAAACCTGCGAGGTGTTGAACACCTCGCAGGTTTTTTTTTACGCGATATTAAAATACGGCGGCATTTCGTTGATATATGCCAGATACATGGCATCTGCCATCACCCACAACACATCCAGTTTGAATTTTAGGATTTGCACCATGCGATCTTGTTGTTCGCGGGTTTTGTACCAATCCAGCGTAATCGCTAAACCGTGTTCCACATCACGACGCGCTTCAGTCAGACGTTTTTTGAAATAAATATAACCTTCCTGCTCCACCCACGGGTAATGTTCTGGCCAGTTATCAAGGCGTTGTTGGTGAATTTTCGGGGCGAATAATTCAGTCAGTGAAGAGCTTGCCGCTTCGTGCCATTCAGCTCTACGCGCAAAGTTGACATAAGCATCCACCGCAAAACGCACCGCTGGTAAAACGTGCTGTTGTGACAATAATTCTTCGCGGGTTAAACCGACCGCCATGCCCAGTTGCAGCCACGCTTCGATACCGCCGACATCACCTTCGTGACCATCGTGGTCTAAAATGCGTTGCGTCCATTTAGCGCGGGTTTCACGGTCTGGGCAGTTGGCAAGAATGTTGGCATCTTTAATAGGAATGCTTGTTTGGTAATAAAAACGATTGGCGACCCAGCCTTGCAATTGAGCTTTAGTGAGCTTACCTTCATTCATCAAAGTATGGTACGGATGATGAATGTGGTAATACTTTTCCATGCCGCGTAAAGCGGCTTCAAATTCTTCTTTTGTCCATGCGGTGTTCGTCATGATATGTTCCAGTTAGTCGTTAATGAAATACATCGTTCCAATCGCTCTGCGTTGGAACGGATAATTGACGCTCCCGCGTCTTACTTGTTATGAAGACGCTGGGGCGTCTTCTGTGGCATTACAACGCAGAGCGTTGTAATGATTAAAAATAAACATATCGTTCCAATCGCTCTGCGTTGGAACGAATAATTATTTGTTCATTATTTCGTAGGGCGGATGCCCGATAGGGCGGTCCGCCGCTTGTATGTCATTCATCGGTGAGCATCATGCGGGCATCTCGAAATACCACCTAAATAATTTAAACGCTTGCTAATGGTAGTCAATCGGCACGAGAACGCTCACAATTTAAGTTTTACCTTGGCAAGAGGGCTTGTTTTCCGGCTAACATCACCTGAACAGGTGATGTTAG
>JAUYBJ010000059.1 GCA_030693155.1 Methylococcales bacterium | reverse complement strand
TAGAATTAAGTTTTTGATTTTGAGAATAAAAAGTGAAAGCAGTCGATAAGAAAAAACTAAAGTCCGAAGCGCATAGTTTAAACCCCATAGTCACCATTGGTCAGTCTGGACTTACCGATGCCGTATTAGCAGAACTTGAACTGGCACTCGACCATCACGAATTGCTTAAGGTAAAAATACGCGCCGAACGTGATGACCGCAAAGTCATCAGTGAAAAAATCTGCACCAGCACAGGCGCGGAGCTTATTCAATCTATTGGACAAGTCATCGTTATTTATCGTCTGAATCCGAATAAATAATATTGTAGAGACGCGATTAATCGCGTCTCTACTGGTGTCCAGTCTTGTACTTTTCGCTTTCTTCCTTAAATATACTGAATTGCAATAATTTCGTATTCGATATTTCCCGCTGGGGCTTTCACAATCACAATATCTTCTACTTCTTTGCCGATTAAGGCGCGTGCAATCGGTGAACCGACAGAAATACGATTTTCCTTAATATCCGCCTCATCCTCACCGACAATTTGATAAATCACCCGCTGTTCGGTGTCCAGATTTTCAATTTCCACCGTCGCACCAAATACCACTCTGCCGCCTGCATCCACTCTGGTGACATCAATAATTTGCGCGTTAGACAGTTTGCCTTCAATTTCATTAATGCGACCTTCCGCAAAACTTTGTTGCTCTTTCGCGGCATGATATTCAGCATTTTCCTTTAAATCACCATGCGCTCTAGCAGTAGCAATCGCATTAACAATGCGCGGACGCACGACTGATTTTAATTCTTCTAATTCAGCGCGTAATTTTTCTGCACCTTTGACAGTGAGAGGTACTTTAACCATTTCTTTCATACTCCGATATTGTTGGCTGGGGTGAGGTTTGAACCCCAACATTTATGCTGTTTATTGAGTGTATGTTCCAACGCTCTGCGTTGAAATGCCTGTGTGACGCTCCAGCGTCATGTCTCGCAACGCAGGAGCGTTGCAGAATAAGTTCCCACGCGGGAGCGGTGGGAACTATAAAAAAGTATGTTGTAACGCCATAGGGTGTGCCGACGATAGGAGGCGCATCATTCGCGCAACCACTCGAACGATGCGCTTCGTACCTCAGCACATCCTATGCCCATCTTATCGCGTTGTGTGACGCTCAAGCGTCATGTCTCGCAACGCTGGAGCGTTGCAGGATGAGTTCCAACGCTGGAGCGATGGGAACTATGAAAATCATGTATCTCGTTATTTCGTTCCCAAACTCCAGTTTGGGAACGCCTACTAACAAGCTCCGCTTGGCGTGGCATGAACAATTAACAACATCAAGCAGAGCTTGAAGGTAGGCATTCCCAAGCAGAGCTTGGGAACGAGAAATGCGCTTCGTACCTCAGCACATATAAGCGCACCTTATCGCGTTATGAAAACGTAGGTCGGAATAAGACCGTCCAAGCGGTAGCGCAGGACGGGCGTTTCCGACATCGCATAAGTTTGTCGGAAACGTCTTATTTCGCTCCCGCTCAATAAGGCTTATTCCGACCTACAGGGCTACTTGCCATCGTGTTATTTCATGTTCTTTAGTTGAAAATTTGTAAAATATGAACCATGACAAACTTTTGAACCAGCAAACTTGACATCTAAAAGTAAACTAGAGATAACAGCTGCATTTTGCGATGTATCAACAATAATGTTTTCCGTTCCATCAATTAGTTCAAACTCAAGCAATGGAGGTGAATCAATTTTAATCTTGTATTTTTGTATATTACCTTTGATTCCTGTACTGCCATCCTTAAAGTCCATCTGACAATCAAAAATTTCTCCATGCCTAATGCACTGCATAATATAAGGGGTTCCATCATCAATTTTAATGGCGGCACTTTTTGTTAAATAGAGTGGAGCAAACACAGCCTTACACTCTTCAAAATATATGGCAAAATCTGGCTCAGTTGCTTCAGCAGATACTGACAGAAGCAAAGATCCAACAAGTATCCATCTTAAAAAATTTGGCATTCTCTGTTTTCCTTTTGTCTAAGTTCGTAGTTCTTAGCTCGTACGGGAGTAGTGGGTTAAACCTGTTGTTAGCAACTTCACATCCTAGAAAAATCAGGGTACTCAGAAGCAAAAGCAACAGATTTAATACACTATCTTATTTCTTACATCGAACTGAGATGCCTCGAGTTACCAACATACCTTGTGTCGATGAAAAACCTGCTGAACCACAGAAAGAATTGGCATAGGCACTTCCTGAGCTTAGTGCAAACGGGATAGCTTGACCTTCTCGATTAAATAGGTCGTAACCTTTCGCACCACAAATGTCGCCTGCTTTCTCAAAACAGTTAGAAATACTATTAGCACTCCCATTACAACTAATGTTGAAACCTTTGGTGCCATCGGGCAAATAGACTTCGCTAGACATGACACAACCGCCAAGGATAGTCGCTAAACCTAATATTACTATTCGCATAATTTTCATCATTGTAGTCGCGTATTTTGGGGTGATCCACTGTTATAGCCCGTAGGTTGGGGTGAGGCACGAACCCCAACATTTACGCACAGTTATTTGTTTTTGTTGGGGTTCGCAAGCTCACCACCAACCTACGATTAATTCAAACTCTTATGTAAATCCTGCAAGCAATTCACATCATCAGCATTCAATTCACCCAATGCGTAACAAGCCGCTCGAGCCCCAGTCATCGTGGTGTAATAAGCTTTAAATTTCAAATATTTCAATCCCTGTTTTTAAAGCAATCGCTTTTTTTATTAGTTTTTTATCAAAACTGGCAAATTTTTCAGCATTAAAACTGCTTGCTAAATGTAGTGCGTCAGCGAAATCCATACCTTGTTGATACCATTGTAAAGCTTGTTCAATAATTAACTGTTGCTCAATTGTAAAATTCTGTGTAGTTAATATCTTTTGCAATGTCGTAGCAATAACATCACGATTCAATTCATAACTAAAACGCAATACCCACTCTAATTCTAAAACTACCGTTTTAGAAATAAAAATAGAATGTTCACGCAATAATTTAACAGCTTTTTTACTTGCTCTGGATCGTCGTTGGTAACAATACGCACTAGGATATTGGTATCAATCGCTATCATGCTTTCCCCAATTTTTTATAATACCGTGTTCAATCGCACTATCCATTTCTTCTAGGGTTTTGGGTTGCCCTTGATAACCTGTACAACCAATTAAATCATCTAAATTAGTTTTTACAGTGTTATTTTGAAGTTTTAATAAAATTCCTTGTGCAGTGATTTCAATATCTAATTGTTGTCCCGCTTCCAAATGATAGGCTTCAATTATATCTTTTGGAATAATAATATGCCGTTTATTAGATAAATGTGCAGTTTGCATAATTATATACCTATTATTAAATGGAATAACAAGTAAGGCGGGTTGATAACCCGCCTTACAAAATATTTAATTCAAACTCTTATGCAAATCCTGCAAACAATTCACATCCCCTGCATCCAATTCACCCAGCGCAAAACAAGCAGCTCTTGCACCTGCCATCGTGGTGTAATAAGTGACACGATGTTGTAAAGCTTCGCGGCGCATGGTGAAGGAATCAGAAATGGCTTGCTTGCCTTCGGTGGTGTTGATGATTAATTGGATTTGGTCGTTTTTAATCATATCCACGGTGTTAGGTCTGCCTTCGTTGACTTTGCACACCACTTCACACGGAATACCAGCCGCTTTCAAGAATCGCGCTGTACCGCCTGTTGCCACGATTTCGTAGTTTTTCGCGACCAGCATCCGTGCAATTTCTGGCAGTTTCACTTTATCGACTTCACGGATACTAATCAGCACTTTACCGCTGGCGTTTAAATCGACACCTGCGGCGCGTTGTGATTTGGCAAACGCTTCACCAAAGGTTTTACCTACGCCCATGACTTCGCCTGTGGATTTCATTTCAGGGCCCAGTAACGGGTCAACCCCTGGAAATTTCACGAACGGGAACACCGCTTCTTTCACGGAGAAATAATCAGGAATACGTTCTTCGGTAATACCTTGCTGTTCTAAAGTTTGACCGACCATGACTCTGGCGGCAATTTTTGCCAACGCATAACCTGTGGCTTTTGACACAAACGGCGCGGTGCGTGAGGCGCGTGGATTGACTTCCAGCACATAAATATCGGTGCCTTGAATCGCGAACTGGGTATTCATTAAGCCACGAACGCCTAGAGCTTCTGCCATTTTCGCGACTTGTTCACGCAATTGGTCTTGCAGTTCTTTGGATAAATCGTAAGGCGGTAATGAACACGCGGAATCGCCTGAATGCACACCCGCTTGTTCAATGTGTTCCATCAAACCGCCGATTAACACGCGCTCACCGTCATAAATCGCATCCACGTCCATTTCCACCGCGTCATCCAAGAAACGGTCGAGCAATACAGGTGAATCATTAGACACACTCACCGCTTCTTTCATGTAACGTTGCAAGCCTTCTTCATTGAACACGATTTCCATCGCACGACCGCCTAAAACGTAAGACGGGCGCACCACTAATGGATAACCCAATTCTTTGGCAGCATTAATCGCTTGGTCAGTGGAACGCGCAGTAGCATTCGGTGGCTGTTTCAAACCTAAACGCTCCAGCAATTTTTGGAAACGTTCGCGGTCTTCCGCTAAGTCGATTGAATCAGGTGAGGTGCCGATAATGGGCACACCTGCCGCTTCCAACGCCCGCGCTAATTTCAACGGTGTTTGTCCGCCGTACTGCACAATCACGCCTTTGGGTTTTTCAATATGGACAATTTCCAGCACATCTTCCAGCGTTAGCGGTTCAAAATATAAACGGTCTGAGGTATCAAAATCGGTAGACACGGTTTCAGGATTACAGTTGACCATGATGGTTTCATAGCCATCTTCGCGTAATGCCAATGCCGCATGAACACAGCAATAATCGAACTCGATACCTTGTCCAATACGGTTTGGGCCGCCGCCTAGAATGATAATTTTCTCTTTGTCACTGACTCGCGCTTCGCATTCTTCTTCATAAGTGGAATACAAATACGCGGTATCAGAGGCAAATTCCGCCGCGCAGGAATCTATGCGTTTATAAACAGGACGAATGCCTTGTTTATGACGCACGTTGCGGACTTCGGTTTCCGACGCATCCAATAATTTTGCCAAGCGTCTGTCAGAAAAACCTTTGCGTTTTAGTCTGAATAATTCACCTTCTTTTAACGTCGATAAAGTTTTAGTGGCTAAGGATTTTTCACTGAGTACCAAATCTTCAATCTGCGCCAAAAACCACGGATCAATTTTGCTGGAATCATGCACTTCTGCCAATGTCATGCCGCTACGGAAGGCATCGGCAACATACAACAATCTATCTGGACCAGGGTGACGCATTTCACGACGCATTTTATCGGCGGCATTATCAACGGTTAAATCGGCAATTTCATTCAAGCCATCAATGCCGATTTCCAAACCGCGCAAGGCTTTTTGTAACGATTCTTGAAAAGTGCGCCCAATCGCCATGACTTCACCGACTGACTTCATTTGCGTAGTCAGACGGTCATCGGCTTGCGGGAATTTCTCAAAGGTAAAACGCGGCACTTTGACGACCACATAATCAATCGACGGTTCAAAGGATGCAGGGGTTTTACCGCCCGTAATTTCATTTTGCAATTCATCCAAAGTAAAGCCCACTGCCAATTTAGCCGCAACTTTGGCAATCGGAAACCCTGTGGCTTTAGAAGCCAACGCAGACGAACGGGACACGCGCGGATTCATCTCGATGATAATCATGCGACCATCGACAGGATTAATTGCCACCTGTACGTTAGAACCGCCTGTATCCACGCCAATTTCGCGCAAAATTGCCAGCGACACATTCCGCAGAATTTGGTATTCCTTATCGGTTAAAGTTTGCGCGGGAGCAACGGTGATAGAGTCGCCTGTATGTACGCCCATCGGGTCAAAGTTTTCAATCGCACACACGATGATGCAATTATCTTTAGAATCGCGCACCACTTCCATTTCGTATTCTTTCCAACCCAGTACCGATTCTTCAATCAATAGCTCATTAGTCGGCGACAAATACAAACCGCGTTCGCAAATCTCCATGAATTCTTCTTTGTTATAGGCAATGCCGCCGCCACTACCGCCCATGGTAAATGACGGACGAATCACCGTCGGATAACCGACATTTTTTTGTGCGGCTATCGCTTCTTCCATGGTATGTGCGGTTTTTGATTTAGCCACTTCATAGCCGATTTTTTTCATGGCATCATTGAAAAGCTGGCGGTCTTCGGCTTTATTAATCGCCTCTTTACTCGCGCCTATCATTTCCACGTTGTATTTTGCTAACACCCCGTGTTTATCTAAATCTAACGCACAATTCAACGCGGTTTGTCCGCCCATGGTCGGCAACACCGCATCGGGGCGTTCTTTGGCAATAATTTTTTCCACGGTTTGCCAGTCAATCGGCTCGATGTAAATCGCGTCAGCCATATCGGGGTCGGTCATGATAGTCGCAGGATTGGAATTGACCAGAATCACGCGATAACCTTCCTCGCGCAACGCTTTACAGGCTTGCGTGCCTGAGTAGTCAAATTCACAAGCTTGCCCAATAACAATAGGGCCCGCGCCTAATAATAGTATGGATTTTATGTCGGTTCTTTTTGGCATATTCTTAAATGTGAGGGTTGGAATTTTTTACAATGTTCGCATGAAGGAACAGTTCATTTTTTATAATGATACTTGCAACTGATAATAATAAGTCGGTCAGATTCAATTTTATAAACTAAGCGATGTTCATCATCGATGCGCCGAGACCAATAGCCTTGTAGTTCATGCTTTAAAGCCTCTGGTTTGCCCAACCCTTGATAAGGATTGCGGCTAATATCTTTAATCAGATTAACAATGCGTTTATGGCATTTTTTATCCAGCATTATCCAGTCGTTAAAATCATCAAAAGCACTGGATTCAAAGCTAATAATCATAATTTATTTATATCAACATCAATGAGTTGATTATTTTCAACATTTGCTATTGCCGCTAAAAGTCGTGCTTTATTTTCAGGGTTACGCAATAAATACGCCGTTTCATCTTGTTCAATTTGTGCTACTTCCGAAATGGCAATTTCAATTGTTTGATGTGGAAACTGGGCTTTTATTGCAGCAATAAAAGATTCATTTAATTCATCACTATTTATTTTATAAAGCGTGTACATTTTTATATCTGCCCGTTTTAATAATTGAAATTTATAGTGTTTGAATACCTAGATTCCGCTATGCTCCATCTAGGCTACTTGCTTAATCTTTGTTATATTTTGGATTAAGAGCGATAATTAATAAAGATTCCACAGCGACAATTAATTTTTTAACGTCAGTATTAACAACAATGGTTGTGATTGTGCAATCAGATAAAAATTTCTTGAAAGAACAAAAACTTTTACCCTCTTTTTTCATCCAATTTTTACGAAATGTTCCGCCAGTATTTTTATATGTATAATTTTGAGTAATGCAAGTTTTCAAATCTTGTCTATGTGCCTCTCCAATATAAAAAACATCTTCGGTTTCTTTATCTTGAAAAATATAAACGCCTCTAGCGTTATTTAATCCTAAATTATCAAAACATGAATAATCTCTTTCGGGACTACATGACTTAAATGGTACTCCTGCATTCTCAATTGTGTGAATACAAAAAGGCTCAATCGACTCACTAATTAACTCTAAAAGTACCTCAATCAACGCATTTTCAAATGAAGCATCATCAGGCTGCTGTTGAATAATATTAATCATTTTTTCTTTTATAGTGGACATTTTACCCTCTATTCGTGTTAGCACAATCCACCGTATGTTTTAATTATCATACTGCTCGTTACTCTCTTTCCTTTTTTATTGAAACACCTTTTCCACCAAAACCTGTATTGACTGATATATTAAACTCAATGCCTTCAAACCAAGTTAAGGTGCTAAAATTAAAAGCCCAAATAGCCATTCTTCCACCAATAATATATTTCTTTGGAAGAATTATATCTAATATGCTTCCAATTATGCCAAATACGATAAAAATTATCAGACCATAAGGTAATAAAAAAAATATGTTTTTATTATAGAGGTAAGTAATAAATCGGGTATCCATAGCACTAGATAAGTAAAAAACAGGAGATAAACCAAAGAAAAACAAAGTCCTTACAATTACGTTTAAAACATACCTTTGTATAGAAACGGCGCGTTTGTTATTTTTGTTTTCTTCATCTTTAAATAGAGTTGTTGTTCCATTATAAAACAATCAGTTAGCGAGATAGAAGTTCCAAAGCCCCGCGCAGACTCCGAGAATATCATCATATAAATCAATAAGATGGTTTCTTAGTCTGTCAGAAAGAATGCGGTAACGCTTCA
>JAUYBJ010000058.1 GCA_030693155.1 Methylococcales bacterium | reverse complement strand
AAGCCTTTCCATAACGGACAGGGCTGTTGATAAACCTTGATAATCTGTCCGTGATGATTTAATAGCGCGGCTTTAACGTGCGCCCCGCCGATGTCCCAACCGATAATATGCTGCATAATGTTTTAGGTAAATTGAACGCGAATAGTTTGATCTTTGGTCGGCATCGGGTGTGCGTCACCTGCCAGTAACTGCACCACCAATTCCATGATATTCAGCCCTAATGCCTCGTGAATGCCTGTGTAGGAACTGGTCAGGCGCGGGTTGATTTCCACCACCAAGACATGATCGTCCTGTTTAATTAAATCAATGCCGACATAGCCCCATAAATCAGGAAATGCGCGCGCTATTCGCCCGATAATCGCTTGAAATGGGGCTTTTTCCACATGGCAATTGACTTCACAGCCCGTTAATTTCAGCCGCTGATTCTCAAGAATGCTGATAAATTGGCGATTGACGCACAGTAACTGGGCTGTACCGTTGTTGAATAATGCCGATAAACTCAAGGCGACACCGCTGATAAACGGTTGAATAAGATAATGTTCGGGGTTGTGCAAACTGAGCAGCAGGCGTTCAAAATCGTCTTCGTTATAACACACAAAACAATTTTCACAGCCCGCGCCATCACGCGCTTTAATGACCGTGCCTTGTTCATAAAAATGCGGGTGTTTATCGAGACGGTGACTGGCTACGGTAGGAATATGCTGTGCCGATAAAACGCGGAAGGTTTCCATTTTATCGGCTGTTTTAGCCACTGCACTCGATGATGATGACAGCAATTTTTTACCTGCCTGTTCAACGGTGTTGCATATCGTCCATAAAATTTGCTCGGTTTCGGGGGCAATCGGCAACACCGCATCACAATGTTGTAACGCTTCGGTAAATACTGCCAGCACATCATCCTGCGGCTGCACGGTAATGACGTTGACACCGTGCGGCACGTTAGCCACACACCGCTTATCCAATAGCACTGTTATTTCGTGTTTGCCGCTTGCCAGTAAATCATTCAGCACCGCGTTCAGCATCAACCAGCCTTCACGCGCCAAACTGGGCGGTAATTCAGTATCAGCAAAACCGCCGCCGTTAATGTATTCAAAAATCAGGATTTTCATAAATTACTTTGATTAGTTGTATCACACCATCACGGTTTAAACACGGCTGGAGTAAAACAGCTTTAGCTGTTTTTAGCCAATAGCTAAAGCTATTGGACTCCTGTAACTGTTTACTGTGATAGTGCAAACAGTAGCAAAACTATTGCGTATTCGGGTTATTAAATGACCATTTAAAACAATAAAAAATAACCACCACGCTGATAATAATCCACAGCCCACCCCATAATAATGTTGCACCGCCTGTGTGTTGCGCTAATAAATACGCATCAGAGGGTAAATAACTGCGGGAAATAGTATCACTGTATATATCCAGCGGCGCGTACATCATACTGGTTAAACCGATAATTCTCAGGGCAAAATCGTTATAGTATTCGGCAAGGTATTTTGCCATTAATAACATCGCGCCGCCTGTTAATAACCCGAATAACCAGCTGAATAAACTGCGCGAAAATACCACCGTGATAATAATAATGCTGAGGGCTAATAATTGCATAATCGCTTTATCATAACGGCTTTTGACACTGGCAAGATAAATACTCGCACCCCACAGTAATGAGCCGATATACCCTGCTGATAAGATAATAAAGCGATTGCCGCCTTGAGATAATACATGACCGCCTTGGTCTTTATTAATAATCAGTTCTTTTACCGAACCGCCCGTTAATAGTGTGGCTAAAGCGTGGGATGATTCATGAAAGAATACCACCAATAATTTTAACGGGTAAAGAATAGAATAATCCCAACCGATTATAATTAAGCCCAATAATAAAATAAGCGTGCCGATTTGATTCATAATTATTTATCGTCAAATTTCGCCCAACGCAAACGGTTGGCATTGGTGACTACGGTAACGGATGACATTGCCATTGCCGCACCTGCAATCATCGGATTTAATAATACGCCGAATAACGGATATAACAAACCTGCGGCAATCGGAATACTCAGGGTGTTATAAACAAACGCACCGAACAGGTTTTGTTTGATATTAATCACCGTGGCTTTAGATAAGGCAATGGCTTCGGGAACTTTGACCAATGAACCTTGCAAAATCACCACATCAGCACTTTCAATCGCCACATCCGTACCCGTGCCAATCGCAAAACCGACATCGGCTTGTGCCAGTGCGGGAGCGTCGTTGATACCGTCGCCGACCATGCCGACGATTTCACCCAGCAGTTGCAATTCTTTCACCACGGCGGCTTTATCTTGCGGTAATACTTGCGCTCTGATTTCAGTGATGCCTGCTTGTTTGGCGATTGCCTGAGCGGTAATGGCATTATCACCCGTGACCATAATAACGCGGATGCCCAAGTGTTGCAGACGTTGTACAGCGGCGGCAGAATCTTTTTTAATCGGATCTGACACGGCAATAATGCCGACTATACGCTGATTGACGGCGAGCAACATCGGCGTTTGTCCAAGCAAAGCAAATTGCTCCAGTTGCGCGGTGTGGTCGGTGTGGGCTATGTTGTATTCTGTCATTAACGCCACGTTACCGAACAAAATCTGCTGGTCATCAATCTGTCCGCTGACCCCATGCCCTGCACTGGCAGCAAACTGGGTTACTTTGCTGAGCGTGAGTTGTTTTTGTTCAGCGGCGGCGATAATCGCGGCGGCTAAGGGGTGTTCTGAACCTGATTCAATACTGGCGGCGAGTTGTAAAACCACGTCTTCGCTTAAATCGGCTAAGGTTGATACAGCGGCAACCGTGGGTTTGCCTTCGGTGACTGTGCCTGTTTTATCCAGCACCAGACAGGTGATTTTACCCGCGCTTTGCAGGGCATCACCTTTGCGAATCAAAATACCCGATTGCGCAGCGCGACCTACGGCGACCATCACAGAAATCGGCGTTGCCAAACCCAAGGCGCACGGACAGGCAATGACTAGTACGGTCATGGAAGTCACAAACGCATAACCCAATGAGGGTTCAGGGCCAAATGCGTACCACATTAAAAAAGTGAATACCGAGATGCCGACCACCGCAGGTACAAACACTGCCGAAATTTTATCCGCTAAACGGGCAATTTCAGGTTTGCTGCTTTGCGCTTGTCGGACGCTGTTGATAATTTGCGCCAGTGCGGTATCGCGCCCGATACGGGTGGCAGTAAATAAAAAACTGCCTGTTTGATTCATCGTCCCTGCGACCACCTGCATACCGACGGTTTTTTCCACAGGCAACGATTCGCCTGTAAGCATGGATTCATCCACGCTGGAATGCCCTTCAATCAACTCACCATCGACGGCGATTTTTTCACCGGGTCTAACGCGCAAGGTTTCACCTAAACCGACGTGTTCGATAGCAATGTCTATTTCTTCGCCGTCGCGTATCACCCGTGCGGTGCGCGGTTGCAAGCCGATAAGCTGGCGAATGGCGGATGAGGTGCGTCCTCTAGCGAGGGTTTCCAGTCCTGTACCCAGATTGATAAATGCCAGAATCACTACCGCCGCTTCAAAATAGGCGTGCGTGGCGACGCTGGGCAACAGGGTTTGATAGTCGATGACGATGCAGGAATATACCCACGCCGAACCTGTGCCTAAAGCAATCAGGGTGTCCATGTTGGCTTGCTTTAACAGCAGGGATTTATACGCACCTTTATAAAAATGCTCACCCGAATACGCCATAATACCGAGGGTAATGATTGCCACAATCGACCAGAACCATTGACCTGTCGGCGTTCCCATCATGGGCATCCAGCCAAACATATCAATCAGCATTAAAAACGCGCCAAAGCCGCCCGCGACTTTGGCTTTTTGCATCAGTTGCTGATAACGCTGTTGTTCTTGTTGTTCCTGTTCGGCAGGGTCTTCAAAACCTTCCATAATGGCGGCATCAAAGCCTGCGTCTTTAACGGCGAGTTTTAATTGTTCAGGGTCGCTATTGCCTTTGACTAACGCGGAATGGTCGGCAAAATTAACCGTGACTTCGGTGACACCCGCAACAGCGGCTAATGCACCTTCCACCGCGCCCACACAACCAGCACAGCGCATTCCTAAAATGGATAAGCGTATACCTTCCTTTGTTTGATCTTGAGACATATTACCCCCTAAACGATGAGTTACTCGACGGTGAAACCCGCCTGAGTGATGACGCTTTTAATGGTGTCCAGATTGACTTTATCGCCGTCAAATTCAACAGCAACTGCGTTGCTTTTAAACGCTGGAGTGACTGAATTGACACCTTCAACAGCTTGTAATTTGGTTTTAACGGTATTTTCACAGCCGCCACATTTCATACCTGTGACGGTTAATGTTACAGATTCAGTCATGGTTGTTCTCCTGAGGTGTTTGTTAATAAGGGAGTAATCATACTCGATATAGCGAGCTTTAAGCAGGGCAGATAAACAAAAAAGCAACAATTTATTGTCGCAG
>JAUYBJ010000056.1 GCA_030693155.1 Methylococcales bacterium | reverse complement strand
AAGCGTTACCGCATTCTTTCTGACAGACTAAGAAACCATCTTATTGATTTATATGATGATATTCTCGGAGTCTGCGCGGGGCTTTGGAACTTCTATCTCGCTAACTGATTGTTTTATAATGGAACAACAACTCTAATGAATGCACTAACCACGATACTAGTATTCTTTCCATTTCATATTGGAAAACATAATGTCCAATCATACATTTTCAATAAAATCTGCCTTAGCATATAGCGGCAGCTTGCTAATACTTGCCCTCGTTTCTCAACACGTTTTTGCTGATAATCTATACCAATTACCACTTAGCAAGCAGAAAATTGAACCGTGTCAGCGTGAAGCTCTGTTATTACATTCAGGTATGGTTGATCAACAACGGGGGTTTAATCAAGCAAAACATTTTCAGGTGCGCTATGAAATACACGCAAAAGACGGCGTTGAATGGTTTGTATTGTGTGATTTGGCAACAGGCAAAATCATCGGCGAACAAAAACTGTTAGGTGATGGTGAACAACCATGAACGATGAACGTCCAGACCCAGACCAATTACTGGCGCGTGTTGCACGCGACACCGCCAAAGCCAAACGCGGACGGCTGAAAATTTTCTTCGGCGCGGCGGCAGGGGTCGGTAAAAGTTACGCCATGTTATTGGCGGCACGCGAACGCCGCGCGGAAAATCTGGATGTGGTGGTGGGGTTAATCGAAACCCACGGACGCAAAGAAACACAGGCATTGCTGAAAGGCTTGGAAGTGTTGCCCACGCGGCAAATCGACTATAAAGGCACGGTGCTGCATGAATTTGATATTGATGCCGCACTGAAACGCCGCCCCGCGATTATTATTGTTGATGAACTGGCGCACACCAACGCGCCCAACTCGCGCCATCCAAAACGCTGGCAGGATATACACGAATTAATTGATGCGGGTATTGATGTTTATACCGCGCTTAACGTTCAGCATCTGGAAAGTCTTAATGACGACATCGGGCAGATTTCAGGTATTCGCGTCTGGGAAACCGTGCCTGATACCGTGTTTGAAGATGCCGATGAAATCGAATTGGTGGATTTGCCGCCCGATGAATTGCTGGTGCGCCTGAAAGAAGGCAAAATTTATATTCCGCAACAAGCCCAGCAAGCGATTCAGCATTTTTTTCGTAAAGGCAATCTGATTGCGTTGCGCGAATTGGCGTTGCGCCAGACTGCCAACCGTGTTGATGCGCAAATGCTCGATTACCGCGAAAACCACGCCATACGAGACGTGTGGCAGGTCAATGAACGTATTCTGGTGTGTATCGGGTCGAATATGTTGGCAGAGCGATTGGTACGCGCGGGTAAACGGGTGGCAGTCAGTTTACGCGCTCAATGGCTGGTGGTGTATGTGGAAACGCCGACCTTACAACGCTTGTCCGCAGAAAAACGCGATGGCATTTTGCGCATTTTACGCCTCGCAGAACAGCTGGGCGCGGAAACCCTGACCCTGAGTGCGCCCGATATGGGCGAGGCGATTATCAAGTTATCGCGTGAACGTAATATCAACAAAATTCTGGTCGGTAAACCAACGCGGCGCGGCTGGAGACGCTGGTTGTTAGGTTCGGTGGTTGATGAACTTATCAGTCATGCGCATAACGTGAATATCTATTTATTGGGTAGTCCGCAATATCCCGATAGCGGCACGGCAGAGGCTGACATCAGTTTGTTTCGTAAACGCCCATTACCCGGTTTGCAACAACGGACAGCTGCTAACAAGAAAGGCTATTATGCAGGTTATAGCTGGGCGGTATTCATTACGCTGTGCAGTGCTGGTATTGATTATCTGCTGATAGATCGTCTGGCACTTGCCAATTTAGTGATGGTGTTTTTATTGGGTGTGGTGTTTGTCGCCACCCGTTTTGGTTGCGGGCCATCGGTGTTGGCATCGGTACTCGGTGTCGCTATTCTGGATTTTTTATTTGTGCCGCCGTATTACAGTTTTGTGGTGTCGGACAGTCAGTATTTAATTACCTTGCTCACTATGCTGGTAGTGGGCGTGGTCATCAGTAATTTGATGATTAATGTGCATTCACAAGCCAAAGTTGCCGCGCATCGAGAACGCCGCGCGGCGGTGTTGTACGCCATGAGTCGGGAACTGGCAAGCAGTCAAAGCGAGGAGGAGGTTGTCCGTATTGCGGTGTGTCATCTGCATTCCGAATTCAGCAGTCGTAATGTCATTTTATTCCCCGACAGCAACGGGCGTATCATTTATCCCCAGCAAACAAGCATGATTGAATCGTTACACGGTGCGGATTTGAGCGTGGCACAATGGGTGTTCGATCATAATGAAATGGCAGGGCAGGGGACGAATACCTTACCTGGTGCGGAAGAAATTTATTTTCCTATCTGTGCAGAAGACAAGGTATTGGCGGTGTTGGCGTTATTGCCAGTGAATTTACGGCGGGTATTTTTACCCGAACAACAAAAACTGCTGGATACTTTTTTACGGCAAATCGGGCAGGCGATTATTCGTATTCGTCTTGCCGAACAAGCCAAAATCACGCAAATGCAGGTGGAAGCAGAACGCTTGCGCAATTCCATGCTCAGTGCCATTTCCCATGATTTACGCACCCCGTTGGCGACTATTATCGGTTCAGCCAGTACGTTGCTGGAAGGTGAAGGGCAATTACAAGCGCAGGATAAGCGGGATTTAAGTCGGGTGATTGTTGATGAAGCGGAGCGTATGTCCAATTTAATCAACAACATTCTGGATATGGCGCGGCTGGATGCGGGCGTGGTCGAACTCAATAAACAATGGCATCCGCTGGAAGAAATTATCGGTACGGTGTTGACGCGCTTGCATAAACAGTTAGCGGGTCGTGCGGTGAAAGTTAAACTGCCTGAGGGTATCCCGATGGTATTTGTCGATGCGGTGATGATTGAACAGGTGCTGATTAATTTATTGGAAAACGCGGTGCGCTATACACCGCAAGGCAGTCAACTGGATATTACCGCCGAGATGTACAATCATGCGGTGGAGATTGCCGTTGCCGATTATGGTGCAGGCATTCCGAAAGGACGCGAAGAGCATTTGTTTGAAAAATTTTATCAGGCACGGCACGAAGCCGCACAGAGCGGCGTGGGTTTGGGTTTGGCAATTTGTCGTGCTATTGTGGAAGCTCACGGCGGACGAATTACTGCGCAAAACAGACCCGAAGGCGGCGCGGTATTTACCTTCGTTCTGCCGATTAATCAATCGCCGCCTGTGATGGAACTGGAAGAATAATGTGACTAATGCACCCGTGATTATTGTCATCGAAGACGATCCACCCATTCGGCGTTTTTTGCGCACGGGTTTGAGTACGCAAGGCTTTACCGTGTTTGAAGCCGACACGGGCAAACAAGGCATTATCGAAGCGGAAGTGCGTAAACCCGACTTGGTGATACTGGACTTGGGTTTGCCCGATATGGAAGGCGTTGAAGTCATCAAAGCCATACGCACTTGGTCAGCGATACCGATTATTATTCTGTCCGCACGCAGCAGTGAACAGCATAAAATCGACGCGCTGGATGCGGGTGCAGATGATTATTTAACCAAGCCGTTTGGTTTTGGTGAATTACTGGCGCGTATTCGTGTGGCATTACGTCATGCCATTCGCCCGATGGAACACATACAGGCGGATATATTTGCCACCGCGAATTTAAAAGTCGATTTGCATAATCGGGTGGTGACGCTTGATGATGAGGAAGTGCATCTCACGCCGATTCAATATCGCCTGCTGGTCGTGCTGGTGAAACAGGCGGGCAGGGTATTGACGCACCAGCACATTCTCAAAGAAGTCTGGGGGCCGTCTTATCAGGAAAACGCGCATTATTTACGCATTTATATGAGCCAGTTACGGCAGAAACTGGAAGCCGACCCGACACAGCCCAAGTTTTTATTGACCGAATCAGGGGTTGGCTATCGCTTGAAAATCTAAGCGATTGTCTACGAAAAAGTGCGTTTTATGTCTTAAGTTGCACGCATGATTTATAATCACGGTGACTTTTTAACTCTCTTTGCTCACACATGACCACACTCCCTTGGCAACACGCACACTGGGCGCATTTACACAGTTACCTTATGCAGCAGCGCGTTCCGCAAGCCTTGCTTATTACAGGCAGTAAAGGCGTTGGCAAACAACAGCTTGCCGACCAATTTGCTGCCGCGTTATTGTGCGAACAGCCACTTGCCGATAGTCATGCCTGCGGGCGTTGCCATAGCTGTTTATTATTGCAAGCCCATACCCATCCTGATTTTATGCCGCTGCAACCCGACGAAGGCAAAACCACCATTGCCATTGACCAGATTCGGAATTTAATTACCAAACTGACCTTAAAACCACAGTTTGACCGCTATCGCGTGGTGATTCTCAATCCCGCCGATAAAATGAATACGGCAGCGGCAAATGCGTTTTTAAAATGTCTGGAAGAACCGAATGAACGCACAGTGCTGGTGTTAATCAGTGACCGACAAAGCAAATTACCCGCCACCATTCTCAGCCGTTGCCAGAAATTAGCCATTCCCATGCCTGACAAAAGCACCGTGTCGAACTGGTTAAAAACCCAAGCCATACACGAAAACCCCGACGTATTATTAGGCTTGGCACAAGGTGCGCCGTTATTGGCATTGCGTTATGCGCAAGATGGCGTAGTTGCCCAGCGGAATGACTGTTTTAAACAATGGCTTGCCGTTGCCAAACGTCAGACACACCCCGTCATCATCGCCGAACAATGGCTTAAACTGCCCGAAACGGCGTTATTATTCTGGATGACTTCGTGGGTGGTGGATTTAATTAAATGTACTTACCAAAGTCATGCCGAACACTTGTATAATCCAGACTTACAGTCCGCATTACAAGGCTTGGCGCAACAACTCGATATTAGAGGTTTGTATCAATTGTACGATTTATTATTACTCAGTCGCACACGACTGGAGACCACCCTCAATAAACAATCCTTGTTTGAAGAACTTTTAATACAATGGTCTGAACTTAATCGGAGTCAATAACATGGCAGAAGTCGCACCTGCACCCAGACAAGGCGGGGTATTAACCCTGCAAGTAAAAGATAAACCCGCGTTATATGCCGCTTATATGCCGTTTGTCATCGGCGGCGGCTTATTTATTCCTACCAATCGTGAATTCGCTATGGGACAGGAAGTTTTCATTTTGTTGCACATCATGGAAGAATCCGACCGCTTACCTATTGCGGGTAAAGTGGTCTGGAAAACCCCGCCCAATTCCGAAGCGCACCGTATTTCAGGCATCGGCGTACAGTTCAATGTCAAAGACGGCAAAAGCATCGACGCGCGTAATAAAATCGAAACCTATCTGGCGGGAGCATTAGAATCCGACCGCCCAACTCACACCATGTAACTATGCTAATTGACTCACATTGCCACCTCGACCGCCTTGATTTAAAACCCTATAACGATGATTTTGCCTGCTTCATGCAGGAAGTCAAAAACAGTCGTATTGAACATCTGTTGTGTATCGCCATCGACTTGGAATCTTACCCAGCGATGCTGGAACTGGTCGCCGATTACCCGCAAATTTCCGTGTCTGTTGGCGTGCATCCTAATGTCGATGAAGGTGAAAACCCCAGCGTTGAGAAACTCATCGCCTTGGGTGCGAATGATAAAGTAATCGCTATCGGCGAAACAGGGCTGGATTATTTTCGTAGCTCAGGGGATTTAAGCTGGCAACATCGGCACTTTCGCAACCACATTCAAGCCGCCAAAGCCCTGAAAAAACCGCTGATTATTCACACCCGCGAAGCCAAACAAGACACCTTGCGCATTCTGCAAGAAGAAAATGCAAGTGAAGTCGGCGGCATTATTCATTGTTTTACCGAAGATTGGGATTTCGCCCAGCAAGCTCTGGATTTGAATTTTTATATTTCTTTTTCAGGTATCGTCACCTTTAACAGCGCGAAAGACATACAAGAAGTGGCGAAAAAAATTCCTGCCGACCGTTTTTTAATTGAAACCGATTCGCCGTATTTAGCCCCCGTACCGTTTCGTGGCAGACCCAATTATCCGACGTATGTCCGTTATGTCGCTGAACAAATTGCTAAATTACGCGACACCTCGGTAGAAGCAATCGCCCAACAATCCACCGCTAATTTTTATCAGCTATTCAATATGGCTGGTTAATTATTCCCGCGCTAAACACGGGAACACTGTCAAAACCAACAGGACAAACTATGCCCATTTCGCTTGCTGAACTTGAACAAGTCGTGCGTGAAGCAGGAACGATTGCTTTAACGTATTTCAAAGACCTCAAAAATGTTGCCATCAACCAAAAAAGTCCGCGTGATTTTGTCACCGCCGCCGATGTTGCCGTGGAAGCATTTTTAAAACAAACCCTGACAGAACGATACCCAGAATACGGTTTCTGGGGCGAAGAAAGCGGACAAACTGCCAACCAAACTAACCGCTGGATTGTTGACCCGATTGACGGCACGCACTCATTTTCCAAAGGTCAGTATTTTTGGTCTATCAGCGTCGCGCTGGAAATTGACCAACAGCTGGTCATGGGTGCAGTGTATGCGCCCGCATTGAATGACTATTACTGCGCAGAACACGGCAAAGGCGCGTGGAAAAACGGCGAACCGACGCGCGTTTCCGATGAAACCAGCCTAGAAAACTCCATGATAGCCACAGGTTTTGCCTGTCTGCGTAGCTACTTAACCGACAACAATCTGGCACGTTTCGGCAGAGTCGCCCAACACACCACAGGACAACGCCGTTTCGGTTCAGCGGCAATGGATTTATGTTTAGTGGCAGATGGTCAGGTGGATGCCTTTTGGGAGCAGGAATTAAACCTGTACGACGTGGCGGCAGGGGCGTTAATCGCCCAAGAAGCAGGCGGTACGGTCACTGATTTTCAAGGTAATAACGGCATTTTCCCCAAACAGATTTTAGCCACCAACGGCAAAATTTTGGATCAACTGTTACCGTTGATGTGATTTGTCAAGAAAGACACTTTTAAACAGGAGTCCAACAGCTTTAGCTGTTGTTCCTATTGGTAGCGGGTTAAAGATACTAATGACTGCCAGTCCTTGGAGGACTGGCAGTCATGCCTCACAGTAAAATAATACACTACCCACCCTTGTTGGACGATTTAGAAACAGCTAAAGCTGTTTAACTCCAGCATATATTATTTAAGGTGAGTTTATGAAAGTAGGCATAATCGGTTTAGGTGCAATGGGCTTAGGCATGGCAAGACGACTTGCACAAGCGGGTTTTCTGGCAGGTGTTTACAATCGCACCGCCGCCAAAATGGCAGAATTTAGCGTCACGCATTACGCACAACCCGAAGCTCTCGCGGCAGATATGGATGTGATTGTACTGTGTGTATCTGCTGATAAAGACGTGTTAGACATGGTTGAAGCCATCGCTACCACCATCAAACCCAACACCATCGTTATAGACACCTCCACCGTCAGCAGCGAAACTGCCCAACAAGCTGCCGCCTGTTTAGCCAAACACAACGCTGCATTTCTGGACGCGCCTGTATCGGGTGGTGTGGAAGGTGCGAAAAACGGCACGCTGTCGATGATGGTCGGCGGTGATGCGGCGGTTTTAGAGCGTGTGCGTCCTATCTTGGCGTGCATGACCGCGCGGATTATTCACATCGGCGCGACAGGTTCAGGGCAAGCGACCAAAGCCGTCAATCAAATCATGTGCGCAGGTATCAACCAAGCAGTCACCGAAGCCCTAGCGTTTGCCGAAGCGCAACAGCTACCCATGGCGAAAGTTATCGAAGTGATTGCAGGCGGCGCGGCAGGTAATTGGTTTCTTGACCATCGCGGCTTGACCATGACCCAAGGCGAATTCAGCACAGGTTTTAAACTCGCCTTACATCACAAAGATTTAAAAATCGCCGAATTGATGGCGGCACAAGCTGGCGTTGCGATACCGTTGGCGGCAATGACCATTACCGATTACGAGCAGTTAATGCGTGAAGGTTATGGTGATGAAGATATATCAGCGTTGTATCGACTAAAGTAATCTGAGTTCGACATGAGGAATTATTAAAAATCAATGTGTTACCGTCATTGCGGCATGGATGCCGCAATCCAGAGCCAAGGATGGCATACCCAATCACATCCCTGTGACTGGATTCTGGCATCCTTGCCAGAATGATGGGTTTGAAGATTGTTGCATCTAATAACGAACATTTGCTTGAAATGATTAATACTTTCACAGTCTCTCCAGCTTGGAAACCAGCAAATTTATGATAATTTGAACTCCCGCAAACCTATACCGTCAACGTATCACTGCTAACTATAATAATCCTATTATGAACAACATTGAACGAACACGCGAAGCCTCCAGTTTTAGAGCATTTTTCGACGATCAATTAACGCACTTGCAACACCTTGTCAGTGATGTAAGCAGTCATATTCGTGACGGAATGCAGCAGGCAGACGAAGATAAACAGATAGTTGAAAATTTCGTTGAGGCATCAAACAGCAAAATACGCGCGGTGAGCAATTACACCCATAAATTAGGCGACTATGTCCGTCCGTTGTACAACCATGTACTCCAGATTGCCGATAAAATTCCACAGCCTATCGACTTGAATCCAGACAGTTTTGGGACTCATGCAGTGGTCAACGCGCTGTTCGTCAATGGTCAGGACATCGACAAATTGTTTGCAACTGATCCCAATATGAGTGCCTTTTTGCGCACTTATAGTAAAAATGAAGCCCCGAAAGTGTACGCAGTATTAACCGCCGACCGACATGAAAAACAAACGCTGGGCATCGGTATGGAGGGTGATATGCTCCTGCGCGAAGTGCCGCAACAAGCCGTTAATTTCTCTGCGTATAAAATCCATACGCCGTGTACCAGCAGTGCAGAGCTGGCAGCCACATTAAAAGAGTATCTGTTCATCCGCGTAGTGACACTTCTCAAGCAGGAAATGACAGCGCGTATTGCCAATCAAGCCCTTAATGCGGGCGATAATTCCTATGAAGCGCGAGTGAAAAGTCTGGCTAATCCCGATGTGTATTTGAATACCCTGATTGAAACCATCGAAAATCCAGCCGACTTATTGAGCATTGATAAAATTCATTTCAAACTCAGCAAGCTGGGCATTAAATTAGAAAACGATGACACGCAAAGCGCGAATGAGTTCGATATTTATGAACTCGTTTGGCGAAACAATATCCGAAAAGTAGTGTTACAAATTACCCACACTCGCTAGGTACTGCGGCACTGTTTTAAATGGCTCTGGTTTTGTATGACAGAGCTTCCACTCCACAATCGCCTAATTGATGGCGGCGCAATCAGGCATTGTGATACCGCTGTCCGAAATAGCGATTAAAGATTACGAACAGTTAATGCGTGAGGGTTATGTTGATGAAGATATATCGGCGTTGTATCGGTTGAAGAGTTGAACGCTGTCGTCGCATTCCCAAGTAAAACTTGGGAATGCGACGGTGAAGCTCTAGCTTCCGATAGCAGGAAATAATTCAACAAATTATTTTCTGAATCTCACGTCTGTGTGTAGTTATGATTTAAAGTCTTGACCAGAAGGTATGCCCGCGAACCCTCTGACAATCCAGCCCACACACCATGAAAAAATCCATAAGAAAGCTAAGCCTCCTATAGTTATAGTTATATTGTCTTTGATATTTTTCCAACGAGCAGACCATGCCGCACTATCAGCCCACTCTTCATCAACTTTAGATAATTTGAAACTAGCCGCTACTTTTTTAGTGTGTTGAAACCTCGGTCGAATATTTTTCATATCCCCACACGAGCTTTTTATCTTCGGCGGTTAATGGTTTTTGACCGCCATTAGTACGCCTCTGCCATTCTTCGGGACTCATTGACAAGGGAATTAATTTTCTTCCATTATCAAAAATCATAGATTTAAAACAAAGCGTCACGATAATTGTTGAGCCTTTGCTTGTGTATTGCGAAGATAAATACTCTTTAGCATCATCTTCATCGCAGTCTTCTTGTTCGCTCATTTTTATTGGTACACTATCGGGTGAGTCCACCCGAAAATATGCGTGTACATACCCTTTATCCGTAAACGCGTAGAAGCTCATACCCAAAACCCATATAACCGCAATTAGCTTTGTAACCCTACGCGCCCCTTCAAATATATTGATTTTCATTTTGTCCACTCATGATATTTCGGTGCATCTCTTATTCCCAATCAAGAGATTGGGAATAAAGCCTAAACCCTACAACTCCCGCGTAGCACTAAACTTAATATCAGGCCAGCGTTCTTCGGTCAGTTGTAAATTCACACGACTGGTGGCTAAATAAACCAGATAGCCGCCGCCGTCTTCTGCGAGATTATCAAAGGCTTTATTTCTGAATTCTTCCAGCTTGGCGGGTTTGTCGGAACTTACCCAGCGCACGGTGGAGATGCCGATGTTGTCATAGACACATTCCACGTTGTATTCACCCTTGAGGCGAAACGCGGTGACATCAAACTGGAGTACGCCGACTGCGCCTAAAATCAGGTCGTTATTTTTTAACGGTCTGAATAACTGGGTCGCGCCTTCTTCGGTGAGTTGCACCAAGCCTTTTTGCAGTGCTTTGGCTCTTAATGGGTCTTTTAAAATCACGCGGCGGAATAGTTCGGGGGCAAAATAAGGAATGCCGCCGTATTTCAGGGTTTCGCCTTGGGTGAAGGTGTCGCCGACTTGAATTGTGCCGTGATTATGTAAGCCGATAATGTCGCCCGCGTAGGCTTCTTCAACACTTTTACGGCTGTCTGCTTGGAAGGTAATAGCGTTGGACACTTGGACTTGTTTGCCCAAACGGGAATGGTACATTTTCATGCCTTTATCAAACTTACCCGAACAGACGCGCAAAAACGCCACGCGGTCACGATGCGCAGGATCCATATTGGCTTGCACTTTAAACACAAAACCTGTGAATTTATCTTCTTCGGGCGATACCTCGCGCTGTTCTGCTTGGCGTGGTCTGGGCGATGGCGCATATTCGGCAAAGGCATCCAGTAATTCAATAATACCGAAGTTGTTAATCGCCGAACCGAAAAACACGGGCGTTAATTCACCCGCCAGATAATCAGGCAAATTAAATTCATGACTCGCACCTTTGACCAGCTCAATTTCATCGCGCAATTCATCGGCTTGCAATAACAGCAATTGATCCAGTTGCGGATTGTTTAAGCCTTTAATAACGGTGGCTTCGGCGATTTTGCCGCCATGTTGTGCGCTGAATAAATGGATTTCATCTTTATATAAGTGATAAACGCCTTTGAAGCGTTTGCCCATGCCGATGGGCCATGTCATCGGTGCGCATTTTATTTTCAACACGCTTTCCACTTCGTCCAGCAATTCAATCGGTTCGCGTCCTTCGCGGTCTAATTTATTGATGAAGGTGAGAATCGGCGTGGTACGCAAACGGCACACTTCTATTAAATTAATGGTACGTTCTTCTACGCCTTTGGCAACGTCGATGACCATTAACGCGGAATCGACAGCGGTCAGGGTGCGATAAGTATCTTCGGAAAAGTCTTCATGCCCTGGAGTATCGAGCAGGTTCAGCACACAGCCTTTATGCTCAAACTGCATCACGGACGTGGTCACCGAAATACCGCGTTCTTTTTCCATTTCCATCCAGTCGGAAGTCGCGTGTCGCGCGGCTTTGCGTCCTTTGACTGAACCCGCCAACTGAATTGCACCGCCGAACAATAACAGTTTTTCGGTGATGGTGGTTTTTCCCGCGTCAGGGTGAGAGATGATAGCGAAAGTGCGGCGGCGTTGCAGTTCTGAAAGCGATTCGGACATGGCGTGGTAGATTTAGGAATAAAACGATGAATTATAACTGATTATGCCGCGCCAAGTTTATGAAAACACTTGCACAAAGACCTTGAATCAGTAATGCTTCAACTGCGCCTTTTTACTTCCTAGTGAGCTTCGATTTTATGAAAAAACTTTCTCGTGTGTTGTCTGCTTCTGCTTTAACCTGCGCTTTATTCGCGCTCAGTTCCCCGCCTGCGTTAGCCTGCGGTCCTGATTTTTTACTGCCTATTTTCGCTATGGATAGTCGTCCTGAGCAGTTTGCCGATTTTGCTAACGGCAAAGTGGGGATTATTCATCCGACCATGAACCGTTCGGCGTTATTGGTGGCGTATCGGGAATTTAATAATCTGCCGTTTTCCGAAGCAGAACAACGCGATTTAGTGAGAAATTGGCAGGCGGAATATGAAAATACCGACAATAACGAAGTCGTTAGAGACGCGGCGATTAACAACTGGATAGCGGCGCGTAAAAAAATCGTTACGGGTGAGGCAGAACCGAAAATTTATACCGACCGCACCAATCCTGACAGTTACAGTTCATTTTCCAACTGTAACGTGGGCGCATTTGATAATGCGGTCAAAACCCTAGATGCACGGCTGGAAAAAACCAAAGCCGATGATGCCAATATGAAAGACTGGCTACGCGGTCAGGATCAGGTATTTACCAACTGCTCAGAGGCGAAAGATTTACCTGCTCCAGTCGCCGCCGATGCCCCTGATTGGTTAAAAGCCGACCGCGCCTATCAAATTGCCGCCGCGCATTTTTATGCGACCCGCTATGATGAAGCCAAAGCCGCTTTTGAACAAATCGCTAATAATAGCGCGTCACCGTGGCGCGATACCGCCGCTTATTTGCTGGCGCGTGTCTATATTCGTCAAGCCAGTGCGATTTCTGAAAATGAAGCGGAGCATGACAAAATGCTGGCTTATTATCAACAGGCAGAGAAGCAATTAAAGAGCGTATTGGCGGATAAAAGTGTAGCCAGCGTTCACGGTGCGGCACAACAGTTGTTAAATTTGATTAATTTCCGCCTGCACCCTGACGCGCTACACAGCGATTTAGCAAAAAAATTAGCCGATAAAACCGAAAATGCCACGCTGTTTCAGGATGTGACTGATTATCGCCGCTTGCTGGATAAAGCGATTGAATATCCCAGTGATGCCGATAAAGAGCTGGATGTTAAATTTCGTCAAACAGCTGAACTGACTGATTGGATAATGACCGTACAAGCAGAAGGCAACGACGCATATACCCACGCCGTAGAAAAATGGCAAGCCACCAAAAACACCGCGTGGCTGGTGGCAGGTTTACTAAAAGCAGCTCCAGATTCTCCCGATGTTGCCAAGCTGATTGAAGCCAGTAAAAGTATTGAAAAAACTTCGCCCGCGTTTTTAACGGCTAATTATCACGCGGTGCGCTTGCAAACTGCGCTTGGGCAAAGTGATGAAGCCAGAAAAATCCTTGATGCTATGTTGGGCGATGTCAGTCTGGCAATGAATATTTCCGCGACTAATCAACTGTTATCTGAACGATTATTACTCGCCCAAGACTTGGCGGAATTTGTGAAGTTTTCGCAACGCCACACGGCGGCATTTGGCTATAGTGAAAGGGAAAACCAGCTTGTTGATGTCACCAGTCCGCCCAAAGCAGGCGAAGAAGATTACAGTAAAAATGAACGCGCGTGGGCGCAGCGGGTAATGTTTGATGGTGATGCTGTCCGTATGATGAATACCTCTATGTCGTTATCGCTGTTAAAACAACTCGCGGTACACCCTGATTTACCTGATTATTTGCGCAGTCGGGTGGCATTATCCGCATGGATGCGGGCAGTATTATTGGATGATGAAACCTCGGCGCGTGAACTTGCTCCCGAAGTGGCACAGCTTATTCCTGAATTAAAAACCCTGATGGCAGGTTACAGCAAAGCCAAAGACGGCAAAGCGAAATTGTATGAAGCGGTATGGCTGATGTTAAAAAATCCCGCCACGCGCCCGTTGGTGGATCAGGGTACTGGACGTATGAGTGCGTTTAATGCAATTGATGATTACCGTGATAACTGGTGGTGTATTAACACTCCTGAAGAAGGCAAGACTAACGCCGCGCCGCCGTTTTTAACCAAAGAACAACTGGCACAGGCGACAGCGGAAAACGCCAAACTCGCTATCAGCGGCTCCAACTTTTTAGCGACCAAAACCAGCGAATGGGCTGAATTTGCACCGAAAGAAAAACGACTGCCCGAAGCCTTGGCATTAGCGGTTAAATCCACTCGTTTCGGCTGTCAGAACTGCGATACAGGCAAAGCCTCCAAAGCGGCGTTTGATGTGTTAAAAGACCGTTTCGGCTCCAGCGAATGGAAAAAGAAAACGCCGTACTGGTTTAAAGATGAAGGCTGTGAAACACCTGCCAAGTAAGTGATAGTGGGTTAAGCCTTGTGTATGAATGACTGCCAGTCCTTAAAGGACTGGCAGTCATTATCGCTGTATTTATTAGCAAATCATAAAGGCTTGCATGACCGCCAGAATGTCTTTTTGTACATCGGCTAACGGTTGATTGGCTTGAATGACTTTGATGCGGTTTGGTTGCTCAGCGGCGCGACTGAGGTACATATCACGCACACCAGTAAAAAAGCTGATTTTTTCGGCTTCAAAACGGTCGAATGCAGCGCGTTTTTGGGCGCGTTCCATGCCTATTTCTATCGGCGCATCGAGTAATAGCGTTAAATCGGGGCGTAAATCGCCTTGCACCAGCTGTTCCAATAAGGCGATAGTGGCAATGGAGACTTTGCGTCCACCGCCTTGATAGGCGTAGGTGGCATCGGTGAAGCGGTCGCATAATACCCAGTCGCCGCGTGCCAGTGCAGGTTCGATGACGTGTTGAATGTGTTGAGCGCGGGCGGCAAACATCAATAATAATTCGGTGGTGTCGCTAATGCTTTCGCCGTCAATGTCTAACACCAAGTGGCGGATTTTTTCCGCTAATGCGGTGCCGCCGGGTTCACGGGTGACGGTAACGGTTATATTTTGCTGTTGTAAGTAGTCTTTGATAAACGTCAGGTTAGTGGTTTTGCCTACGCCTTCACCGCCTTCTAGGGTAATAAATTTACCGCGTTTCATTGTTTTTGCCTTTGGAATTTGTTCACTGCTTGGTTATGTTCGTCTAACGTGGTGGAAAAAACGTGAGTGCCGTCGCCGCGCGAAACGAAATACACGCTGTTGTTGCTTTGGTCGGGGTGTAGTGCGGCATGAATGGCTTCACGCCCAGGCATGGCAATAGGGGTTGGTGGTAAGCCTTTGATTTTGTAGGTGTTATACGGTGTTTCGGTGTGCAGGTCTTGAGAGCGTATGTTGCCTTGATAGCTATCACCCATGCCATAAATCACGGTTGGGTCGGTTTGCAGCATCATGCCTTGGGTTAAGCGGCGACTGAATACACCTGCTATTTGGGTGCGTTCGGCTTTGGCGGCGGTTTCTTTTTCGACGATGGAAGCGAGTATCAGTGCTTCGTAAGGTGTGTTGAATGGCAGGTGTTCGGCTTTGTTGAACCATTCTTGTTGTAATACCAACTGCATTTTGTCGTAGGCGCGTTTTAACAGCGCGACATCAGTAGTGCTTTTGTCAAAATAGTAGGTGTCGGGAAAAAACAGTCCTTCGGGGTGCTTTTCGCTCGCGCCCAGTTTAGTCATTAATTCTTCATTGCTCATGCCTTGTAAGGTATGTTCAAGCTGCGGATTTTTTTCAATAATTTGGCGCATTTCTTTGAAGTTGCGCCCTTCTGGAAAAGTAATACTGTACTGTTTGCTTTTGCCTGATACTAATAGTGCGAGTATGTCTGGAATGGTCGCCCCTGTCGGTAGTTCGTATTCGCCCGTTTTGATTTTTTGGACGGCTTGTTCGCGCACGGCAATCACTTTAAACCACAGCGGTTTCATGAATAAATGCTGGTCGCGTAGTTTATGCAACACTTGCCGAAAAGAATCACCTTTGGCAATGTCGATAGTAACAGGCTGTCCGATAACGGCGGGGGCTTTGAGCGCGTTTTGGTAGCCGCTGACCAGCCAACCACTGGCAAAACTTAAGAGTATGAGAAAAACTAGCAGGAGTTTTTTAAGCATTGTGCGTTGCCTGTTGCGTTAGCCAGTGTTGTAGGTGTTTGGTTTTGTTCCCGACTGCAAATGCGTGGTTGGCAAGTTGTTTGAGGCCCCAGATGCCGATAACGGAATTACAGACAAACAGTTCATCCGCTGCCAGTAAGTCGGCTTTATTATAAGTGTGTTCGATGACGGTTTCATGGCTGATAATCAAGGCGCGTATGATACCAGCAATCCCCGATTGCGTCAGAGTAGCCGTGTAAAGTTGGTTATTTTTGCAGTAAAACAGATTGCTCATCGTGCCTTCAATCACGCAATCATTTATATCCAGCATGATGCCTTCTTGAATACTGTCATCATGCCATTCAGCGCGCGCAAGCACTTGTTCCAGACGATTGAGGTGCTTCATGCCTGCTAAGGTGGGATTTAAACCCAAGCGTGTATCGCAAAATCGGGCAGTAATGCCTTGTGTGGCATAGCTGTCTGGATAAGTCGGCAAAGGATGCAGGCTTAATACTCGCGTCGGCTGAACGTCATCGGGTTGCCGATAGCCACGTCCGCCACTGCCGCGTGTGATGATAATTTTCAGTACCGCTTGCTCGACGTGTTGACACAGTTGTCTTATTTCAGTGTGTAATAAATCGAGGTTAGGGCAGGGAATATGCAGACGTTGACAGGCGGCGGTTAATCGGGCGATATGTTGCGTTAAAAAAACCGCTTTGCCATTATGAACGGTAATGGTTTCAAATAAACCATCACCGTATTGAAAACCACGGTCTGTTACGTCGATATGAGTTTGGGCTACGCCATTGACTAGCATCATGATGATGTTGTGAAAAATGAATCCGAAGTTAGGCTTTGTTTGCCAAAAATTCCACCATATCATCATTTTGTAC
>JAUYBJ010000045.1 GCA_030693155.1 Methylococcales bacterium | reverse complement strand
TCTTTATCCATCCCTATCGCCGCCCGACACTGCCTTTCTGTTTTTAAATCAGATAATCCCAATTTCATAGCCGTTTATTAGTCCTGTTTTATTGATAATAGTGATTATCTATTCTTATTTATTCTGGTGCAACAAGTCTATTCAACTTATCTTCAACAAAACAGTAGCAATAATGGATTTATAAAAACTGTTGAAGATTGTTGGAAGTTGTTGAATAGACCATTCAACAATGCCAATGCCTTTAAAAATAAGGGATAAAGCGTAAATAATATAATGTGTTGAAGATGTTGAATTGAGATGACTTATTTTTAATCAATCTGTTTGCTAAACAATGAATCATGTTTAGTACCACCAGCTTGGTTAAAGATTAAATACCATAACAATTTTATATGTGATTGAAACAATGTCAAAACTAACTAAAGACGAATGGGCAAGTTCAAGGGCTAAGTGGGAGCGATCTACCCCTGATGGGTTTGAGTGGTTGGCTAAGGAAATAGGCGTTAGTCGTCCAGCGGTTTCTAAGCGTGCAAAAGCTGAAAAATGGACTAAAAAAGTTACGCAAAAAGTTACGGTGGTTAAAGAGGAAATTGGCTATTCAGTTGAAAAAACAGTACCAGCGACCAAGACTATGGGTAGACCAACAATCTATCAAGAAAGCTTTATAAACATGGCTTATCAGCTTTGTTTTCTAGGAGCGACCGATCAACAATTGGCTAACGCGCTCAATGTTTCAGAGCAGACTATTAACACATGGAAGAAAAAACACCCCGACTTTCTTGAGTCCATAAACAGAGGTAAGTTATATGCGGATGCCTTGGTTGCCCATGCACTCTATAAGACAGCATTAGGACAGCACGTTACCATTGAACACAGGGAAACGAAACAGGGCATTACTCTAAAAACCACCCGCACCGTACTGCCAAATTTTAATGCTCAGCGGTTTTGGCTTACTAATCGGCAACCTAAATTATGGAAAAAATGACAATAATGACCACAGTAATAAAAACAAATAGTTGAGGTGCAACACGGCAGCGAGACGCAGGACACTCGAACAACGAGCGCAACAATCGGAAAAAATAAGGCAATGGCAACCTTGGAATAATTCCACAGGGGCAAAAACCACCGAAGGTAAGGCGATAACATTACGCAACGCCTTTAAAGGCGGTATTCGTTCTTTAATCCGATATATGGCAAAGTTAATACGGGATCAAAAAGACTGTATGAAACGGATTAAGTTATATTAACTCACTGTTGAAAAATTAGCAGAGATTGCTGGCAATAGGAGTGCATTGATAGTATTAGTTTTACGCTCCAACGCTTGAAAAAGTTATCCCATACGTTATCCCATAACGCTGTTTTTCACTTTTTACTAAAATCTGAATTTTGTAACTTATTGATTTTATTGGTCGGAACGACAGGATTTGAACCTGCGACCCCTTGTCCCCCAGACAAGTGCGCTACCAAGCTGCGCTACGCTCCGATTATTTTTTTGGTGATTTTATTGAATGAGAGTGTGAACACAATCTCTGGTAAAGCAAGAGGGCGGATTATACAGCATCCGCCCTGTTTTTGTAGCTTATTTTAGTAATTCTAAAATATCTTCGAGATCGGCGACCATTTGATGAATAAGCTGTTTGGTGATGGTGGCATTGTCTTTGTTGTCATCACTGCTTAAATGCGCTCGTGCGCCGCCGATGGTGTAGCCTTGTTCGTAGAGTAGTGAACGAATTTGCCGTATCATCAGCACATCATGACGCTGATAATAGCGGCGATTACCACGTCTTTTTATGGGGCTGAGTTCGGTGAACTCCTGCTCCCAATAGCGCAGTACATGAGGCTTTACTCCGCACAATTCACTGACTTCACCGATGGTGAAATACCGTTTTGCGGGAATGACGGGCAAATCATTATTACTCGGATCCAACATACGCTTCTACTCGGGCTTTTAGTTTTTGACCTGAACGGAATGTTGCCACACGCCGTGCTGTAATGGGTATTTCTTCGCCTGTTTTTGGATTTCTTCCCGGCCGACTGCTTTTGTCGCGCAGTTCAAATTTACCAAACCCAGAGATTTTTACTTGCTTGCCTTGTTCTAGGGAGCTTTTGATTTCTTCAAAAAAGAACTCCACCATGTCTTTTGCTTCGCGTTTATTTAAGCCTAGCTCGTCAAACAAGGTTTCTGCGAAATCTGCTTTTGTTAATGCCATGAATCAATCTCTCAATTTTGCGCCCGTTTTCTGGGTCAATGTGTCTAACAATGTGCTAACTATAGCATCTATTTCTGAATCTGTAAGGGTTTGCACGTCATTTTGTAGGGTTATGCTCAATGCCACGCTTTTACAGCCTTCTGCTACGCCTTTGCCGCGATATATGTCAAATACGACCACATCTTGCAGCATAGGTTCATTGCTGTTTTTAATGCAGTCTATGAGTTGGTTGGCGGTGATGTCGTCATTGACCAGCAAGGCTAAATCACGGCGTACCGATGGGTATTTGGACAGCGATTTGAATTTAGCAGGGGTTTTATTCAACACTAAATCTTGTGCCAGTTCAAATAAAAATACTTGGCTGTCAAAGCCCAGTTGTTTTTCCAGATTAGGATGCAGCATCCCTAACCAGCCGATACTTTGCCCGTCTTTGTTGCGTATTTCAGCGGTTTGGTACGGATGCAAGGCGGTTTGTTCAGCGGGAACAAACTGTACTTCACAGCCTGTTAATCCGAACAAGGCTTCTACGTCAGCTTTAACGTCAAAGAAATCGACTTTGCGGGTTTTTTCGCTCCATTGTTCGGTGTACGCACTGCCTAAGGCTAACCCTGCGAGCATTTTTTCCTGCTGAGTTGCGCCGTCTCTTTGTACGAAACGCAAGCCTGTTTCAAATAAACGCACGCGGTTTTGCTGGCGGTTGGTGTTGTGTAATGCCGCTTTGATTAGCCCGCACCATAAGGTGGTGCGCATGACTGCCATATCGGCAGAAATGGGATTTTTTAAGCGGACAACTTCATCATTCGGCGCGATGGTTTGTTGAATTTCTTCATCGACAAAGCTGTAGGTGATGGCTTCTTGATAACCTCTATCTACAAATAAATCTTTCACGCGGTCGAGTTCTAACACGCTTTCAGTCGCTTGTCCTAATGAAGAGCGCATGAGTAAACTGCTGTTAGGCAGGTTGTTATAGCCAACAATACGCGCGATTTCTTCGATTAAATCCGCTTCGATAGCAATGTCAAAACGAAAGCCAGTGGGTTTGACTTTCCAGCCGTCCGCTAGTGTTTCTACAGCCAGACCCAAACGTTGAAAAATCGACACCACGCGCTCATCGGCAATGGCGATACCTAGGGTTTTTTCTAGGCGTTGTTTTCTTAATAAGACAGCATCACGGTTAGGTAATGCGGCTTCTGTAGTGACTTCAGTAATCGCACCGACGCTACCGCCTGCAATATCGACAATCAATTGTGTCGCGCGTTCGATAGCGCGGGCTTGCAAGGTGAAATCTACGCCGCGTTCAAAACGGTGTGAAGAATCGGTATGCAGACCAAACGACCGCGCTTTACCTGCGATAGTTTGCGGAGTGAAAAATGCGCATTCTAAGAAAATGTCTGACGTGCTGTCGCTGACGGCTGATTCACTGCCGCCCATCACACCCGCTAAAGCGAGAGCTTGAGCATCATCGGCAATCACTAACGATTCAGTGTCGAGTTTGATGGTTTGCCCGTTTAATAACGCCAACTCTTCATCGGCTTGCGCGTAACGCACGGTGATACCGCCTGTTAATTTGGCGGCATCAAAGGCGTGTAACGGTTGCCCTAATTCGATTAACACATAGTTAGTGACATCCACCACCGCGCCTAAACTGCGCACACCTGAACGGCGTAGACGCTCCTGCATCCATAACGGCGTTTCGGCTTGTGGATTAACGCCTTTGATTAAGCGACCTAAATAACGTGGGCAGGCTTCGGGAGCTTGTACGCTGACGGTTAATGATTCAGCATGAGCAACCGCGCTGTTATCAAACTGCGTTGCCGTCCAGTCCATTTCATTTAATACCGCAACTTCGCGGGCAATACCTTCCACGCTTAAGCAATCGGCACGATTCGGCGTTAAATCGACTTCAATAATCGAATCATTGAGCGATAAATACTCACGAATATCCACACCGACAGGCGCGTCATTGGGCAATTCCATCAAACCGTTAGCATCAGCGGCAAGTCCGAGTTCTTTTTCAGAACACAGCATTCCAAACGATTCCACACCGCGTAATTTGGATTTTTTGATTTTAAAATCTTGAGGTAATACCGCGCCGCATAACGCCGCTGGAATTTTTAAACCCACGCGCACATTCGCCGCGCCGCAGACAATTTGCAGAGGTTCTGCTTCGCCGACATTGACACGGCACACGCGCAATTTGTCTGCATCTGGGTGTTTTTCCATGTGGATAACTTCACCGACCACGACACCGCTGAATACTGCCGCCGCAGGTTCAACGGAATCAACTTCCAGACCTGCCATTGTTAATTGCGCGACCAATTCATCGGTCGTAACGGCTGGATTAGTGTATGTTCTTAACCACGTTTCACTGATTTTCATAATTTGAATCGCTACTTGCTAAAAAATAGGCGATTTTATCATGGGATAGGGGTTTGTATTAGACTTGTTGCGGGGTAGTCAATGCCTAGTAGTCATAATCTGAAAAGTAATCAATGGGCTACTAATTCCCAGCCTCCGCCCAAGGCTTTATAAACAGACACTAATGCTGTTGCTGTGTCGGTTTGAGTTTGTGCTAACTGGCTTTGATTGAGTAACAAGCGTAATTGGCTAACCAAAACCGTCAAAAAATCAGTTGCTCCCGCATTAAATCGCAACTGTGCCAATTCATGGGCTTTGAGACTGGATTTAACGGCTGAGGCTAACAAATCCTGTTTTACCCGTGCTTTGTTATAACTGACCAGCGCATTTTCTGTTTCTTCCAGCACATTTAACACGGTTTGTTCGTAGTTAGCTAAATCCGCTTCCGCGCGAGCATCGGCTGCTTTAATCCGCGCATAAACGCGCCCTAAATCGAAAGCAGCCCAACTGATACGCGGCCCTAAAGAATACGCTCCAGAACCTGCCGCGCCAAAACCCGATAAGCTACTGGCTTCTAACGATACTGAGCCGACAAAAGTGACTTTGGGGAATAATTCCGCAGTTGCGACCCCAATCCGTGCCGTTGATGCTGCCAAACGCCGTTCCACCATCCGCACATCAGGGCGGCGGCGCAACAATTGTGCTGGACTGCCAAGCGTAATTATTTCGGGTAATTTGGGAATGGGCAAAGCGTGTGACAGTTTTGCCGTGAGTGCGTTAGGTAGTTGCCCTGTCAACACACTCAAGCGATGTAAGGCTTCACTGATTGCGGTTTCTACCGATGGAATAGTGGAACGGGTAGTATCCAGTTGCGCCGCCGCTTCAGAGCTATCAAGCTCGGTACCGCGCCCTTTTTTAACCCGTGCCTCGGTAATTTCTAATGTTTGCGTTTGGATTTCAACATTTTTCTTGATAACTGCTAGCTGGTTTTGCAAGCCTCTGAGGGAAAAATAATTTCGTGCGACTTCGGCAATTGAACTAATCCTAACATCTCTGAGGCTGGCTTCCTGTATTTCGACTTCATCATTGCTGGCTTCGATATTACGCCGTACCCGCCCAAATAAATCTAGTTCCCAAACCGCATCAAAACCAGCACTGTAGAGCTTTAAATCACGCGGCACGAAAGTCTTATTATTCAAAGCACCTGCACTGCGTAACTGGTCGGTATAATTGCCGTGAGTGGTGACTGTTGGAGCCAAATTCAAACCCGCTTCCAAATACAATGCCCGCGCTTCGCGCAAATTGGCACTGGCTGCTTGCAGACCGTGATTATGTTTTATCGTTTCATCAACCAAGTTGCTGAGTTGTCGGTCTTTAAACAATTGCCACCACGTGACTTCTACCGCTTTGTTGGAAAATTCAGGTTGTGTACCTTCCGAAAAACTATCGGGAGTAGCGGTGACTGGGAGTTGATAATCAGACCCTACCGCACAGGCGGTTAAAATACTGGCTGCTATGAGCGTTGTAACCCGACTTACAAAATAAGATGGCGGCTTGTTTATCATGATTTTTCCGTAGTGATTTGTTACTGTGCTTATTGTAAGGAGGGTGAAATAATTCTATTTAAAATATAAGTAAACTATAATATACCTTTATGGTAATCAATTCCTTGTTTTTGCACCTATTGAAACCACCTCATTCACTTAAAATTAACTAATGAAACTATCAGTTGCTCGTCCTCTTTACTGGATATTTCCCCTTGTTGCACTGATTTTCATCCTGTATTGGTTAAAAAACCGTCCGCTTGCGGTCACTGCATACACCGTCACACAAGGAGATTTGCGGGGTGAGATAATGGGAACTGGCACACTGGAGGCACGGGTTAAGACGACAATTAGTCCGCGTATTCAGGAGCGGCTTGCCGAAGTCTTAGTCGATGAAGGCGATAAGGTGATGTCTGGACAATTGCTGGCTCGGCTTGACAATACTGAACTTCAGCAGCAAGTCGCTGTAATGCAAACTACGCTCATTAACGCTAAAACGACGGCTGATCGTATTCGTACTGATGAGGTTCGCGCTCAGGCTGTATTACAGCAAGCATCGTTGGCGCGTAAGCGGTTAGCCGAACTTGTCCACATTAAAGCTGCTTCACAAGAAGAGCTTGATAAAGCAATCGAAGCCTTAAACATTGCTCAAGCTGATGTCAAGCGTTCCCAATTCGCTACCGTAGAAGCGCGTAACCAAGTAGCGACAACTGACAATAATTTACGTTTGCGAGACAAACAACTGACTTTTACCGAACTGCGTAGCCCTTACGATGGTTTGGTGATACGTCGGGATCGTGACCCTGGCGTAGTCGTTGTTCCAGGTACATCCATTTTGCAACTTATTGATACCCGTGAAATGTGGATTAATGCTTGGGTGGACGAAACTGCGCTGGCAGGATTAGCAGTGGGGCAATTGGCGCGAGTTATATTTCGCTCTGAACCTGCGCATTCCTATCCTGCTAAAGTGGTTCGTTTGGGGCGTGAAGCTGACCGAGAAACGCGCGAATTCTTGGTGAATGTCAGAGTTGAGCAATTGCCAAACAATTGGGCAGTGGGACAACGCGCCGAGGTATTGATTGAAACCGCTCTCCATACCAACGTGGTAAATATTCCACAGCACTTTTTGCTGTGGCAAAACGCTCAGTCTGGGGTGATGGTCAATAAACAGGACAAAGCCTATTGGCGTGCTGTCAGTCTTGGTTTAGCAGGGCTTTCTGAGACTGAAATAACCCAAGGCTTAACGGCGGGCGAACAAATCATCAAACCGATTGAGGAACTCAAGCAAGCAATGGAAGACGGACAAGCCGTCAAAATTAAATGAATCTGGCTCTGCGTGATATTCGACATAATTTCCCCCGTTTCGTTTTTACTACATTTGGTATTGGATTGTTGTTGATGATTGTGATGGGCATGGGTGGCATTTATCGGGGACTGGTTTTTGATGCAACTTTTCTGGTGAACCAAATTAATGCCGACTTGTGGGTCGTGCAAGGTAATACGCGCGGCCCTTTTGCAGAAAATTCACGCATTCCAAGCAATCTGGAAGATCGGCTACGCCCTGTACCTGAAATTGCCCGCTCTCGTCGTTTTGTTTCACATACCATCCAGCGTGAACATCATCACAAAACCTTACGGATGACGGTGCAAGGTCTGGATTACCCGAATGATAAAGGCGAATGGGTGTACTTAATTGCTGGACGCGCCCTAGCTCAAGCACATTTTGAGATGATTGCTGATCGTTCGCTGGGCTTGGCATTAGGTGAGCAGGTTCAATTTGGCAAAGATGTCTATCGAGTAGTCGGACTTACCCGTGGTATGTCCAGTATCGCTGGTGATGGATTAGCGTTTTTTAGCGTCAGCGATGCGATGGCAATTCAGTTTGACCAACCAAGCGAAGCCGTGCGCCTAGAACGTGCCGCCCGTTTTGCTCGCAGCGAAACCGATGATACAGGGCGTACTCAACCTTTGCTATTGGAACGCGCCGCAGGTTCGTCTGCACTGATTTCTGAACTGGCACTGCCACAAGTCAGTGCCATATTAGTTTCTCTTCAATCAGGTGCGAATACAGAACGTGTTATAAAGTTACTGTCAGCATGGTCTGATATTACCGTCTATACAGCACAGCAACAGCGCGAATTACTGCTATCGGGATCAGTGGATAAATCCAGACGGCAACTAGGGCTATTTAGTATCTTGCTCATCATCATTTCCACCATCATCATTGCCCTAATTATCTATACCTTAACGCTGGATAAACTCTACGATATTGCCTTACTTAAACTGATTGGTGCGCGGAATCGGGTTATTGTCGGTCTTATTTTGCAACAAGCCTTATTGATGGGAGCTTTGGGTTATGGGTTAGCGTGGTGGATGGGACAATACTTATTTCCTTATTTTCCACGTCGGGTGCTATTGGAAACACCTGACTTGATTAAACTAGCGTTCATCACTGTCGGGATTTCAGTATTAGCCAGCTTGTTGGGTATCTGGAAAGCATTACGAGTTGAACCCAATACGGTACTGTCCTAATGAAGAATGTCGCCAACATTGAACGTCTCGCCATCGAAGCGATTGGAGTAACAAAAACTTATGGTCAAGGTCAAACAGAAGTTGTCGCGCTTGATAATGTGACGTTGCGTGTTGCACACGGCGAAGTCGTCGCATTACTAGGGCCCAGTGGCGCGGGAAAGTCTACCTTGCTAACGGCAATGGCTCTCATCAATCCGCCTACGTCAGGAAAGATCATTATTGATGGTGAATTGGTCATGGAAGGAGAAGAGGCAAAAATTGATTTGCGAGAATTTCGCCGTCGTCATCTTGGTTTTGTGTTTCAAAAAGCAAACTTGATTCCGTTTTTGACCGCATTGGAAAATATACAAATTGCGATGGAAATTAACGATATACCGACTCGTGAAGCTAAAAAACGCGCCTTGTATTTGTTAAAACATTTAGGCATTGCTGACCGTGCTAACAACTTACCCGAAGCACTTTCTGGCGGACAACAACAACGTGTTGCTGTTGCACGAGCGTTGGCGAACCAACCAAGTCTGATTTTGGCGGACGAGCCTACTGCCGCGCTAGACAGTCATCGTGGTCGGCAAGTCATGGAATTGTTTGCTCAAGTTGCGCATGAAAATGGCACGGGGGTGATTGTTGTCACTCACGATACCCGTGCGCTAGACGTATTTGATCGAATTGTTGAAATGGAAGATGGGCAATTGAGGTCGTAACCCGTAAGATGGGTAATCGAAACGTCTGCAAGCCGATAAAACCTATCTGTATATGCAGTCTATTACCAGCAAAAATGACTATTTTTCTGAACTATCGGCATTGATAGCGCGGCAGCAGCGTAGGTTGGGTTGCGGCTCTTTCGCAACCCAACGAATACCAGAGAATGTTGGGTTGCCAAAAAGACGGCAACCCAACCTACGCCGCTCCCTCCAACCGAATAATCAATGAAATTGTTGTAAAAATTTCAGGTCATTTTCAAAAAATAACCGTAAATCATTAATGCCATAACGCAGCATCGCCAAGCGTTCCACACCCATACCAAACGCAAAACCGCTGTATTGTTCGCTGTCGATACCCACGGATTTAAACACTTCAGGGTGAATCATCCCGCAACCCATCACTTCCAGCCAGCCCGTGTGACTGCACACGCGACAGCCTTCGCCGCCACACATTACGCATTCAATATCGACTTCGGCAGACGGTTCGGTGAAGGGAAAATACGACGGACGAAAACGCACTTGAATATCTTTTTCAAAAAATGCGCGTAAAAATTCATACACCACGCCTTTTAAATCGGCAAAACTCACATCGGTGTCAACCAAAAAACCTTCCACTTGGTGAAACATCGGCGTGTGGGTAATATCGGAATCACAACGATACACACGACCCGGTGCAATGACTTTTAACGGCGGCGTTTCCGATTCCATGACGCGAATCTGCACGGGTGACGTGTGAGTTCTTAATACCCGATGCGCGTCAAAATAAAAGGTATCGTGCATGGCTCGGGCTGGGTGATGCGCGGGAATATTCAGGGCTTCAAAATTGTGATAATCATCTTCAATTTCAGGGCCTTCAACGACATTAAAACCGACGCTGGCAAAAATTTTGTTGATACGGCGTAGCGTGGTGGTGACAGGATGCAAACCTGCAACCGCCTGTCCGCGACCTGCGAGCGTGACATCAATGCGTTCACTGGCTAAACGTGCGCTGAGTGCGGCGGATTCCAGTGCGGTTTTTTTGGCTTCCAGTTCGCTTTGCAAGCGGTCTTTGGCTTGATTGATCACTTGCCCGACGGTGCGGCGTTGTTCAGGATCAAGTTTGCCGAGTTCTTTCATCTGGTCGGTAAATAAGCCTTTTTTGCCTAAATAATGCACGCGCACGGCATCAAGCTGCATAAGGTCGGTGGCAGTCGCAAGGGCTTGTAAAGCTTGCGCGAGAAGTTCGTCTAAGGATGTGGACACGGTGTGAATTCGCTGTATGGTGTTAAAAATAAGGGGATTTTATCACGGGATCGAGTCCAATAGTTTTAGAGACCGTGAAAAGTATTATTAAAATAACCCACAAAACAGTTTTTTAATCTTATAACTTATTGTTTTTTATAATGTGGGAGGGGCTTTAGCCCCGAAAAACGAGGCTAAAGCCTCTCCCACACGCATTAAAACAGCTAAAGCTGTTTTACTCCCGATAAAGCGCGTCGCTCGCGTCCATATCGCCCGTCTGGTTGTACAACAACGGTTTGCCTTTATTAAGAATCGCCCCTGCAATCACATTGCACACCACGATTTTATGATCGCCCGCGTCGGTGTCATGACTGACCTGACAATCAAAATACGCCAGCGCGTCCGCCAATACGGGCGCGGTCGATAAGCCTTGTTGCCATGTGAAACCTGCCATTTTGTCTTTATCATGCGGACGACCAAAATGCTCGGCAATGCGCATTTGATTTTGCCCCAACACATTGACGGTACACACGCCGCCTTCTTGCAATAAACCGTAAGAATAATGATCAGGGTTGATGCTGATTGCCAATAACGGCGGATCAAACGACACCTGCATCACCCACGCGGCAGTGAATGCGTTGTGATGTACGCCATCACTGACGGCGACCACATACACACCGTGCGTCAACTGCTTAAATAACTCATTCATGATTGAAACGCCAGTTTGATGCGCATTGATAAATCCACCGCTTTGATGTGTTTGGTCAACGCGCCGATGGAAATAAAATCCACGCCTGTGTCGGCAATGGTGCGGATATTGGTTAAATCAATATTACCCGAAGCCTCCAATTCTACGCTACCTTGCGTTAAGGCAACGGCGGTGCGTAAATCGTCCAGACTGAAATTATCCAGCATTATGCGGTCAGGTTTAGCGGCGAGTGCTTCCTGTAGTTGCTCAAGTGATTCAACCTCCACTTCCACCGCCACCGTGCTGAGTTCACGGGCAGTTTGTACCGCTTTGGCAATCGAACCTGCCGCCATGATGTGGTTTTCTTTGATTAATACGCCGTCATACAAGCCGATACGGTGGTTATAACAGCCGCCGCACTTCACCGCGTATTTTTGCGCATCACGCAAGGCGGGAATGGTTTTGCGCGTGTCCAAGACTTTACAGTTCGTGCCTTTGACAGCTTCGGCATATTGTCTGGCGACGGTTGCTGTTGCTGATAAGGTTTGTAATAAATTTAATGCGGTACGTTCGCCCGTTAATAAGGCTCTGGCAGAGCCTTGGAGTTTACACAGCAGGGTATTTTTAGCCACGCTGTCGCCTTCGGCAACCTGCCAGTCAATCTGAATATCAGGATTCAACTGTTTAAACACCGCATCAAACCATGCTGTCCCGCATAACACCATGTCTTCACGCGTAATCACTTCCGCTTCCGCATAAGTGGCTTCTGGAATAATCGCGGCGGTAATATCACCCGTGCCGATGTCTTCGGCTAAATAAGGCGTGATGTCGATGGTTTTTTCTAGGCTAGTCATAAAGGTAATTATTTGGTTATGTTGATGACACCACTATATTGACCAGCCCTATTGATGTCAATTTTCCACAACGTGTTTTATCGCTGACCACGCACTGAGTTTTTGCTCAAACGTTAAACTTGCCATCGCTGGACTGGTGGACGGCAAGCGCTTACACGCCACCGTCTGCCATTGCTGGGCAAGCGTTGGTTTCACACGTTTATGGTATTCCTGATAGGCACAACTGCCATTGAAAAAAATATGTTGTATGTGCGGATGCTCGGCAAAAAATACCGCAAAATCATTGCTAATAATGGATGCGTTGCTGATATTACTATCCAAACTACCCTCCCGTTCACAGCGTTGAATCACATCCCACAAGGCGAGTTTATGTTGTTGTAAAGCCAGTAGTTTATCGGCATAACTTATATCAGGATTAAAGCCGAACAAATGAGCGATAATTTTCCAAAACGCATTACGCGGATGTGCATAATACTGTTGTTGTGCTAATGACAGTGTACTGGGCATAGAACCGAGAATTAATACCCGCGCATCAACACGCGCAACAGGTGCAAAGCTGATTAGCTCATCAAGGTTTTGTGTGGGTTTATCTAAATCTAAGGATATGTTCATAGTATTAATGTGAGTTTGAGCTGTATATCTCGCTACAATACATCTCATCCCATTACACATAAAACCACCATTCCATGCCCACCATCCACCATCTACTCAAGCAACTCTCCCCCGACTCCAACACCAAAGGCAAACAGTTCGAGAAAATCACCCAGTGGTTTTTACAAAACGAACCCGAATGGCAAGCCAAAATTGAAAAAGTCTGGTTATGGGCTGATTATCCTGAAAAGTGGGGCGTAGACCGAGGTATAGACTTAATTTGCCAATTCAAAGACGGCACACTGTGGGCAGTGCAAGCCAAATGCTACCACGCTGATTACGCGCTTAAAAAAGCCGATATAGATTCCTTTCTATCCGAATCCAATCGCCAACAAATTGCAGGACGCATACTGATTGCCACCACCAACCAGTTAGGCAGCGGTGCGGCACAAGTCATCAAAGCCCAAGAAAAACCCACGGTTTGCGTCCTGTTAAGCCACTTAGAGCAAGCCAGCGTTGCATTCCCCACCGACTTAAACACCCTTAATCCAGTTCCACAACGCGCAAAACCCACACCCAGACCACACCAAACCGAAGCCATAAATCATGTTGTCCAAAGTCTAGCCACCGCCGATAAAGGACAATTAATCATGTGTTGCGGCACAGGCAAAACCTACACCGCGTTATGGATAAAAGAAGCCTTAAACGCCCACACCACGCTGGTGTTATTGCCCTCCTTAGGCTTACTATCGCAGACGCTGAAAGAATGGTGTTTTGCCAAACACACCGACTTCAATTTTCTGTGCGTGTGTTCCGATGCCACTGTCAGCAAACAAGACGATGAAGCCATTGCCCACACCCTAGAACTGGGTTTGCCCGTCACCACCGATGAAAACGCCATTGCCCAGTTTCTGCAAAGCGCGGGCAACAAAGTCATCTTTTCCACCTACCAATCCTCGCCGCAAATCGCCAACGCCCAACAAAACCCCAACATTCCCGCGTTTGACATCGTGTTTGCCGATGAAGCCCATCGATGTGCGGGTAACGCCTCCAACGACTTTGCTTGCGTATTGGATGACACAAAAATCAGAGCGCGAAAAAAACTCTTCCTCACCGCCACGCCCAGAGTATTTTCCACAGCAGTTAAAAAAACCGCCGAAGACCGAGGCGTAGACATTGCCTGTATGGATGATGAACACCTGTTTGGACAAGTGCTACACCGCTTAAACTTTAGCGAAGCCATAGCCCGCGACTTATTGACCGATTACAAAGTCATCATTGTCGGCGTTGATGACCCGATGATAAAAGCATGGATAGACCAGCGCGAACTGCTCAAAACCGACACCAACATCACCGCCGATGCCCAAACCTTTGCCGCCTACGTTGGCTTAATGAAAGTCATGCGCGACTACGATTTAAAGCGCGTCATCAGCTTTCATGGCAGAGTGCAACGCGCCCAAGACTTTGCCAGCCAATACCTTAAAGTGCTGGACTGGGCAACGCCAGAACATAAACCTGCGGGCGTGATAAAGGCGGATTATGTCTCTGGCAACATGAATGCGGGTGACAGAAGCCGCAAAATTAACCAATTAAAAACTCTTTACCGTGCCGACAGAGGCTTACTGGCAAATGCCCGCTGTTTATCAGAAGGCGTTGATGTCCCCGCCTTGGATGGTGTTGCGTTTATAGACCCGCGCAAAAGTCAGGTCGATATAGTCCAAGCCGTCGGGCGAGCCATACGCAAAAGTGATAACAAAACCCACGGCATTATCGTCATCCCCGTGTTTATTGGTGACAGCGACAACCCAGAAGCCGAACTGGAAAACAGTCGTTACAAACCAACATGGGATGTATTAAATGCCTTACGCTCCCATGATGATGTACTTGCCGAAGAACTGGATAATTTCAGAACCTCAGCAGGTAGAGGAAAAGGTGGCTGCGGTGGTGGATTTACAAAAATTACCATTGATTTACCGCGCACTGTCGATAATAAATTTGTCGCCGCGTTAAATGCACGGCTTATTGAAATAACCACAGTATCTTGGCATTTTTGGTATGGGTTATTATTGGATTATGTTGAGGAGTTTGGTAATTCAAGAGTTCCTTATGAATTTAGATATAAAGATTTTAGCTTGGGCTCATGGATAAGTAATCAAAGACGTAAAAGAAATAAAATTGACTTAGAGAAAATTCAATTGCTTGAAGTATTACCACACTGGTCATGGGATGCGCTAGAAGATAAATGGGAAGAAGGATTTGATTATTTAAAAAAATATGTTGATGAATATGGTCATGCAAGAGTTCCAACCCAATTAATATATGGAAATTTTAAATTAGGCTCTTGGGTATACAATAATAAACGTAAAAAAGATAAACTTAGTTTAGATAAAATTGAATTATTTCAATCATTACCGCAATGGTCATGGAATATTCATGAAGACCAATGGAAAGAAGGATTTGAATTTTTAAAAAAATATGTAGAAGAGTTTAATCAAGCAAAAGTGCCGCTTAAATTTAAATATGAAAATTTTAATTTAGGAGCATGGGTAAGAAATCAAAGAAATCAAAGAAATAAAAAAGATAAAATTGATTAAGGAAAAATTAGAGTTGTTGTTCCATTATAAAACAATCAGTTAGCGAGATAGAAGTTCCAAAGCCCCGCGCAGACTCCGAGAATATCATCATATAAATCAATAAGATGGTTTCTTAGTCTGTCAGAAAGAATGCGGTAACGCTTCATGC
>JAUYBJ010000041.1 GCA_030693155.1 Methylococcales bacterium | reverse complement strand
GCAAGCAAGACAATCTTCGCTCTTTGAACCAAGCCGTGGCGCATTCAACGACTACGGGTGATTTCTTCCAGATGCTGTTTTTGTTCATCAGTCAGTTTTATAATTGGGCTGGTACGAATGATATTCTCTCTCTGTCATTTAGTAAGGCTCTTATTATCCTATCTTTTAAAGGTTTGGTGTGCTAGGATTTTAGCTTACACAATTTTCAACTTTCTACCTGTTGCAAAAGTATAAATGACCGCCAGTCCTCAAAGGACTGACAGTCATATTCAACAATAAAAACCTATTTAACCCGCCTACCACGTTGTCAAAAACGCCCACCCTGCGCTACGCCTGAGTGGGCTTATTCTAACCTACCCGTCTTACTGCTTCAATACGGATTCACAGGAGACGGGCAGGATAGGCTCAACAGGTTCGGTAATTGGCGAAGGCGGCGGGTTTTTCGCTTCTGCGGTAAACCACCATGCCAATTTTGCATCACAACCATCACCTTGTGGTAATGGGTCTTGGCTTTGGCATTCTTTACTGTCAGTCGGGCATTTGAGGCGCACATGAAAATGGTCGTCATGTTTATACCACGGACGGATTTTGCGCAACCAGTCACGTTTGCCGCCCGCGTGATTACATAAGTGGCGTTTAATACTGGGATTGACAAAAATTCTATCCACTTCGGGCATATTGGCGGCAAGTTCCAGTATTTGTTCATTGGCTATCGCCCAGTGCCGTAAATCTATATCGTCAGAATGCCCGACTAATACCGACGGTGCGCTCCATTTTTCCCGCTCGGCAGTGCTTAACGGGCGGGCATTGGCTTCGGGTGATAATAAAAACCACATATCAACATCCAAGCCTGAGGTATGACTGCGGTGTCCACTGACAGTGGGCCCGCCGCGTGGTTGCCCTAAATCGCCCACCAAAATTGTGCCTAGCCCTTGACTGTAGGCATTGTGCCCCAGATTTTCGATAAAGTTGATTAAATTCGGATGCCCGTAAAAACGTTTGCGCGATAAGCGCATGACTTGATAGCCCATGCCGTCAATAGGCAAGCTGGCTGCACCGCTTAAACAGCCTGCGGTATAACTGCCGATACTTTGCGCGACTCCCTGAGTGGGCTGAGTAATTTTTACCCAGCGTTGTGCAACGATACCCGCCTGACAATCAGCGATAGCCGCTAATAATAAGCAGCCGATAAGAAATGGTTTGTTCAATGACAATACTCCCGCATTTAAATCCGAATGAAGTGATTATTTTACCGTTAATATGAGAGAGTATTGTTAGTAAATCGTCGGCTTTAGTAGACATACTCTTTATAGCGTAAGTAAAATGCTGTACGGAATCTATTCACATCCAACTCACACCTTGAGGAATACACCATGTTACAACGCGCATTTTTTACCACTGCCCTACTCGCCGCCACTGTGTCTGTCTGTTCAGCAGGTACTATTACCAAAGGCGTTTGGTCGCCCACCAGTTGTGGCGCAGAACCTGCCGTGCCTGCGGTTAATCAAACAACGGTTGACGGCTATAACAAAAGCGTTAAAACCATCAATGAATGGCAACAAAAAATCGGCACTTACAGTGCCTGTATGGTTAAAGAAGCCAACGAAGATAATGCCAGCATTGCCAAAGCCGCTAATGAACGTCAGGCAAAATTACAAGCTCTGACCGAAAAAGTTCATGCGGATACTGATGCGGCTAAAGCTAAACTGGACGCTAAATAATCTGTATGTTTCGTAGGTTGGGGTGGGCAACAAACCCCCAACAAAAAACTATCAAGTCTAAACGTTGGGGTTTGTACCTCACCCCAACCTACGTTTTAATCATTAATGAAAACACACCGTCTGCTTGAACTCTTTGCCAATCGTCGCCTCTTGCTATGTATCCTCACAGGATTTTCCTCAGGTCTGCCGTTATACATACTTATCAATCTATTCGCCGCGTGGTTTCGTGATGCGGGTGTGGATTTAAAAACCATCGGCTTACTGACGCTGATACAACTGCCTTACACATGGAAATTTATCTGGTCGCCGCTGTGTGACAGATACACGCTCAGCTTAGGACGGCGGCGTACTTGGATGTTACTCACCCAATTGGGTTTATTGGCGATTTTGCCTGTATTCGGTTATTTTTCGCCCAAAGAAGATTTGACCATCATTGTCATGTTGGCGGTACTGGTGGCATTTTTATCCGCCACGCAAGACATTGCCATTGATGCCTTTAGACGTGAGTTATTACACGAAGCCGAACAAGGCTTGGGCAGTGTGATTCATGTCAACGCCTACAAATTATCCAGTTTAGTTCCAGGTTCATTATCGTTGATACTCGCCGATCATCTGCCGTGGTCGCTGGTGTACGCAGTCACCGCATTGTTCATGTTGCTGGGGATTTTATTGACGCTCTCGGTACAAGAACCATCGTATTCAGCCAACGCACCCAAAACCTTACGCTCTGCCATTGTCGAGCCGTTCCATGATTTTTTTCACAGCCAAGGCATCAAAAGTGCCTTAACTATCCTCGCCTTTATCTTTTTTTACAAATTGGGCGACACCATGGCAAGCGCATTACTGACACCGTTTTATTTAGACTTGGGATTCAGTAAAACCGAAATCGGCATTATTGCCAAAAATGCAGGGCTATGGTCAAGTATTGCAGGCGGTATTCTGGGTGGCGTGTGGATGGTTTATATCGGCATTAATCGGGCCTTGTGGGTGTTCGGCGTATTGCAGGCATTGGTTATTTTAGGCTTTGCGTGGCTGACCACCGTTGAACACAGTTTGGGCAGTCTGGCATTGGTCATCGCCACCGAAAGTTTCGGCATGGGACTTGGCACAGCGGCATTCGTCGCGTTTGTTGCCACCACCACCAATCCCACCTACGCCGCTACCCAGTTTGCCTTATTCACCAGTCTTGCCGCCACGCCGCGTTCCGTCGCCAATGCACTGGCGGGGTATTTTGTCGAAGGCGGCGATATTAGTTTGTTTGATGTGCCGTTATTGCACATTCCCGCTTTAGGCTGGGCAAATTTTTATTATCTGTGTTTTGCGTTGACACTCCCCGGAATGTTATTGCTGTTTAAAGTTGCGCCGTGGCGGAGCGAGAAAATAGCTCCATAAATACCGCCTAAACACACAAGCCGATGATAGCGAGTAGAGGGTCAACGCTGTCATCAGACCTCCAACACTTGGGCATCTCGAAAAGCCCATAGTCATGGGATAATAATGATTAATCACCCATCGATGTATTACCTGCCATGATCAAAGAAAGTTTATTTGCCGCCGAAGAACGAGAAGCCAAGCTGAACAAGCTGGGTGATAGCTTGCAGC
>JAUYBJ010000037.1 GCA_030693155.1 Methylococcales bacterium | reverse complement strand
GGCATTGCTCGGAATAGTGTTAGCTGGTTTAGTAAAGCGCATCGTGCGTGATGAATGGTCAGTCCATTCTGTAATGCTAGTTGTCTTCAACCGAGCGATTATTTTCAGCTTCAATGTGCCGTGCATTATTGCCTTCGATGGTATTAATGGTTTTAATTTGTGCGGGCGAAGCCTCAAAAATTTTCTTCAACACAAACCAGTTTACTGTTTCAACATAAGGCGGTGTGGTTAATGAGCCTTTATAGTGATAGTGATGCCCTAAATCACCCGATGATAAAAGATCGTGTAATTTAATGCTATTCGCTTTTACAAGCTGCTTGCCGTTTTTATGAGGAATAACGCTTAAAAATTCGTTAATAAACGGATTTTCCTTGCCCATTTTGAATAAAATACTGATGACTAAATAATGCGGTGTTGTTGAATTTTCCGCATTCACGCCCACAATATGCAGCTCCATTGGATAGGTTACGCCATCAATAAGATGCTCTGAGGGGGTATGAAAGTGCATTTGTTTAAACATATAAGTCAAGCCGTCACTGGTAATACTGCTGCCTGATTTAAAATCAAGCTGGACGGTATGCCCTAAATTTTCAACGGCAGTAATTTTATCTTCAAAATGAATAATGAATTTACGCGCTTTACGTCCTTTTATAATATCAGTGGTTAATATATTAATCGGCGACTGATATTTTCCAGGGTCACGCCTGGGTACACTGTATTTTGCCGCTTCTTGCTCACGCACGTTAACGCCATCGACAGCGATAGCCTGTTTATTGCAGCTGGACAATAAAAGGCTCAGCAATAGCGGTAATAAGGTTGATGGTTTATTGATGCTCATCATGGCTGACATGAGTAGTTGTTAATCAAGTTTGCTGTCTTTGGCATCGGTATCATCAGGGCAGCCGTAATTTTTTGCGGTGTATGATAATAAGCTGATAGAGAAACTTAAAATAACAATTGCCATAGCAATACCAATTAATAAATACAGATGAAAATTATCCGCCACTTCCTGTACATCAATCACTAAATGCCGTGACAGTGCGGTGATGGCAACATAAATAAAAAACTGCACGGGTAAACGATGCGTTTTGAAATAAATGCCCACCATCGAACCTAATTCCAGATAAATAAACAGCAATAAAATGTCTTCTAAACTGGCGTGTCCTGACTTTATCATGTCAATGTAATCGTGTACGGCTGACCAGACAATCGTTGCCCCGATGCCGAACAAGGCAATGTAGTGGAACGTATCCACTAAATCATTGCCCATTTTTTGAATAAACGCTTTTTTATCGTTCATTATCAACAAGCGTGTATTTGATTGCACGCCTGATTAATCAACGTATCAACCGCTTGCGTGGCGGGTAAGTCGGCGTTCTCACCCGTATAAGTGACCACACCCATCGTGACATTAACTGCTAAATTTCGAGGAGCTTTTATGTCGGTCATAATGTGATTTTTAAACTGCGCCGCTGTCGTTTCCGCACGTTTTAATGATGCTCCCGGTAAAACGATGAGCAGTACTTGTTGATTCATCCGTGCTGCAATATCCACGCCTTCGCGGATTTCTTCTTTAAGATAATCCACCACATTACGCAACACGGTATCGCTTTCATAATCCAATAGCTGATGCTGGCGGTTAAAATCTTCTAAACTCACGGCAATCATGGAAAACGGAAAACCATTGCGGCGGGAATTTTCTACTTTTTCGCGTAAGCGCGTCATCATCACGTCTTTGGTAAACAAGCGCGTGACGGGGTCTAGTGGAACGTGTTCTTTTTCAAAGGTTTCCTGTGCTTCAAAGCGCAGAATATGCAAAATGCCTAACGAGCAAGCCAGTAATAAACCTAATATCCAACTGAAATACCACATGATAATCTCCTAATAAGCCGTGTGATCGTTGTTTTGAATATGCGCGAGGGTAATTTTGCCCGACAACACGCGGAACACCCAAGTGGTATAAATAATAATAATCGGTAAAAAAACCACCGTGACCCAAAACATAATCGCCAAGGTGGTATGGCTGGAACTGGAATCCCATACGGTTAATGAATGGTTAATTGATTGACTGGCAGGAATTAAAAACGGAAACATCGACACGCCCGCAGTTAGAATAATCGCCGCAATGGTGAACGAACTGCTGATAAACGCCGATTTTAAATACTGCTGTTTTGATAGCAGGATCGTCAGCGTAGCCGACATAAAACCCAAACCAGGGATAAGAATTAACAGCGGATACTGTCGGTAATTGGACAGCCATAAACCAGCGGCTTTTTCCACTACCTTTTTCAAAGGATTGGATGGCGCGTCATGGAGTAGGGTTGACGTGATGGCATAACCATCAATATTGGCTATCCACACCCCTGCTAACGCAAAAATCGCCAGTGTGATGATGCCAAACAGCATGACCGTTTTTTGACAACGTTGCTGAATATCACCTTCGGTTTTGATTTGCAGATACGCCGCGCCGTGCAGCGTCAACATAGCGACACTGAGCAAGCCAGACAGCAAAGCAAACGGATTGAGCAAGCCCCAAAAACTGCCGTCGTAAAAAATTCTCATGTCATTATCAAAATGAAACGGCACGCCTTGTAATAAATTACCGAACGCCACGCCAAAAATCAGCGCGGGGACGAATCCGCCGACAAATAAGGCTTTATCCCAGTTGCTGCGCCATTTTTCGCTGGGTAATTTACTGCGATAATCAAAACCCAACGGGCGCATCATCAAGGCGAATAGTGTCAGCAATAAGGCAAAATAAAAGCCTGAAAATGCCACGGAATACGCCATTGGCCACGCGGCAAATAATGCGCCACCCGCAGTGACAAACCACACTTGATTGCCTTCCCACGTTGGCCCGATGGTATTAATAATCACCCGCCGCTCGGTATCAGTCTTACCTAAAAACGGTAATAAAATTGCTGTGCCTAAGTCAAAGCCGCCCATGATGGCAAAGCCAATGAGCAACACACCTAAGAACAGCCACCAAATACAGCGTAATGTTTCATAATCAAACATGATCGACTCCTTCTTCTTGGGCGATAATTTCAAAATGGTAACGCCCTTTGTGCAGACTGCTAGGGCCTAACTTGATGAATTTGAGCATTAAGAACAGCTCAATCGCTAGGAACAGCGTATACATAGCGATAAAGCCCGACAAGCTGATATATAAATCCCATTCGGTCAGTGATGATGCACTTAAAAACGTCGGTAATACTTCGGCGATTGTCCACGGTTGCCGCCCGAATTCGGCGACAAACCAACCTGTTTCACAAGCTATCCACGGCAAGGGCATCATGTAAAAACTCCATTTTAATAACGTAGTTTGCCGACAACGGCGTAGGGAACTGGCAAACATTGCCCAGATAAATACGCCTAACATAATAAAGCCACAGCCGACCATGATACGAAATGTCCAAAATAACGGTAACACTCTGGGTAGGGAATATTGCGCCGCTGCTTCGATTTGTGCGTCGGTCGCATCAACCACTTTTTCGGTGTAGCGTTTTAGTAACAGCCCATAACCTAAATCTTTTTTATACAGATTAAATTCGGCAAGAGTGGCAGGTGTTTTTTCGCTACTGCGTAAAGTTTCCAACAACGCGTAAGCCTTCATGCCATTACGCACTCTAAGGCGATTTTTTTCTAAAATTTCACTTAAGCCCGTAATCGGTTCATCAATAGAACGAGTGCCTATTAATCCCAATACCCACGGAATAGTAACGGCATACTCGGTTTCCATTTTGTCCTGATTAGGAATACCAATCGCAGTAAATGACGCAGGCGCGGGTTCGGTATGCCATTCAGCTTCAATCGCGGCAAGTTTGGCTTTTTGCACCTCACCATCGGTATAACCGCTTTCATCACCTAACACGATGACCGATAAACACGCAGCTAATCCAAACCCTGCGGCGATGGTATAAGAGCGTCGGGCAAACGCCGCATCACGCCCTTTGAGCATATAATAGGCACTGATACCCAAGACAAACGCGGCGGCAGTGGTATATCCAGCGGCGACCGTGTGAACGAATTTCACTTGCGCGGAGGGGTTAAAAATTAAATCGCTGAAATGCGTGACTTCCATGCGCATGGTTTCATAATTAAACTCTGCGCCTACGGGGTTTTGCATCCAACCGTTAGCCACCAAAATCCACAATGCCGATAAATTGGTACCGAAAGCCACTAACCAAGTGACGATTAAATGCTGCCATTTGGGTAATTTATCCCAGCCGAAGAAAAATAAACCGACAAAGGTGGCTTCTAAAAAGAACGCCATCAAGCCTTCAATCGCGAGTGGTGCGCCGAACACGTCACCGACATAATGCGAAAAATACGACCAGTTCATGCCGAATTCAAATTCCATCGTTAAGCCTGTCGCCACGCCTAACGCGAAATTAATACCAAATAATTTGCCCCAAAATTGGGTCATGTCTTTGTATATTTCTTTACCCGTCATTAAATAAGTGGATTCCATAATCGCTAATAAAAACGACAAACCCAGCGTTAATGGCACGAATAAAAAATGATACAACGACGTGGCGGCAAATTGCCAACGCGATAAATCCACGACTGCTTCTGAAATCATTGCTGTCTCCTGATAAATTTAAAAATCTTTCTTTCGATTCGGCTAGTTGCTAGGCTCTTTCGCAACCCACGCATAACTATTGGATTCCAGTTACCCCCAACTGCTTAACCGCATCTTCGGTACGAAAAAATACCTGCCCCGTGAGTTGCTGCAAAAAATCGGTTCTGTGCAATTTGTCCAGCACAGGGCCTTTAGCTTCGGAAATATTCAAGGTTTTGCCTGCGGCTTGTAATGCCTGATTCAAACTTTCCAATGCGTCAAGCGCGGTAGTGTCTATGTCACTGACGGAGGTAAAAATCAGCACGATGTGTTTAGTGTTGGGTTGGCGTTTTAATTCGGTTACTAAAAATTCTTCAATGTAATTGATGTTGGCAAAAGTCAGGCTTTCATCAATGCGAATTAACAGTAAGTGATGCCAAGTTTCTACATGATGACGTTTGATGTTGCGGTAATGTTCGGTGTCGGGGACTCGTCCGACCACGGCGATATGCGGCTGACTGGCTTTGCGTAAATGACTGGCAATAGTCAGCATAATGCCCAACATGATACCTTCTTCTATGCCTAATACCAATATACCAAGTAAGGTAACCACTTCGGCGATACCGTCACCTCTGTCATAAGCCCAAGTATGTATAATGGTTTTCAGTTTTACCAAGGGGGTAATGGCAACCAGAATAATCACCGCTAATGCCGCTTTAGGAATGTTGGTGAACCAAGGGCTACAAAACATAACGGCTATCGCTAATAATACGGCGGCGATCAACATTGCCATTTGGGTACGCGCGCCTGCGGAAAAATTTACCATTGTGCGACTGAAACCGCCTGCAACAGGCATTCCGCCTGATAACGCGGCGGCAATATTGGCGACACCCAAGCCGATGAGTTCTTGATTAGGGATGATTTTTTCGCTGCGTAAATTAGCAGTGACTTTAGCAATGGCAACACTTTCAACATAAGCAATCAAGGCGATAAACGCAGCATAGGGCAGTAATAATTTTCCGCGTTGTCCTAGCGAATCGCTGAGCGCATTAATGTTTAACTCAGGAAAACCAGCGGGTACGACACCGACTACGGCGACAGATTGCCCCTCATTAAGCAGCAGACTCACGACAATTGTCGCGAGTACCACAGTTAATAATGGCCCGCATTTGCTGACAGCGGTAATGATGACCGGTTTTACGCCCATTTTTTTCAATAGTGTCGGCAATAACTGACTGAATAATAACAATAAAGCCAATGCGCCTGTGCTAAGCAAGAGCGTGGTGCTATTAAAGCTCTGTAGATAAGTTGTATAGCAAGCAATATCTATGCCGCATGATGGCGTTTTCAAGCCCAGTGTTTGCGGTAACTGGCTGCCGATAATCAATAACGCCGCGCCGCTGGTGAAGCCCGTCAACACAGGATGACTGATAAAATTGACCAAACCGCCCATGCGTAATACCGCCATGAGCAACATGATGATGCCGCTTTCCAGTGATAACACGATGGCACTTTGTACGGGATTGCCTAAGGCGGCGACAGCGGGTGCGGTTAAGGCACTGGCAATCATAATCGCGGCAATCGACACAGGCCCGACCGATAGTGTGCGACTGGTACCGAATAAGGCGTACATAATCGGCGGTAAAATACTGGCATACAGCCCCAGTTGCGGCGGTAAACCTGCCAGTATGGAATAAGCAATGCCTTGAGGAACCAGCAAAATAGCCGTAATAATGCCCGCAAACAAATCATCAGTAAAATCCCTACGTTGGTAAGTTTTCAACCAATCAATGATGGGTAAAAAGCGGCTTAGAGAGTATGTGTTATCAAACATCATCATGAATCACGGTGTAGGATTTAAGGAAAATCGAGCATAAAAGGGCTTATTCGGTGAGTAAACAAACTGATCGAAGGTGATTAATTTAAAGGTGCTTATTCAGGTGTTAGTCGTAGCCGACGGGCGTGGCACGCTGTCCAGCATGGCAAGTCCTGCAATCAGGCTTACTGTTGCCAAAATCAAAAAGCCAGTACCGAAAAACCACAATATGACGGGTAAACTGAAAAAAAACGTTCGAATACCAAACGTATAGTAACTGCCCGCTCTGTTCAAATAGGCGGCGGTTTGTTGATATAAAGCGTCGTCCGTGGACTCGTTGTAAGGTAGATTAATCATGTAGCCGACGTGATTGAAAAAGCGGATTGCCATTGCAAAATAGTAAAAGGCAATGGCGAAACTCAATATCAATAACCCCAGTTTTATCAGCCACAATTCGCTGGGTGTCTGGCAATTCAACATCAACGGATGCAGGTTTTGCGTCCATTGCCCGATTTTCTCGCCCAGATTCAACACCCCAATGATTAACAGCATGGCAGTAGTCGCCATAAAACTGGCTGCCATTACCGAGTTACGCAGGGTTTGAATGGCAAGAATCTCCTGCTTGCCGCTGCTCATTATCATCTTTACCCAGCGTTCTCTTATCATCGCGTTGACGGCGTGTACACTGGAATCAGGCGTACGACGAGTGCGTCTTTTTAAATAGAGATAATAAAACAGTATCAATAAGCAACTGATAGTAAAGGCAATAAGATCACAAGACATTGATTTTTTCCTTACTTTAAAAAGGAGGTGCAAGGTAAAAGATAAAAGAAGGGGGCACTTTGACTCTTTAACCTTGCTGACCTTTTAGTCTTTATCGACAAATTTTTCCGCGTAACTGGCTAAATGCGGAATATCAAAGCGATAGCCTTTCAGCATTAACTGCCAATACATCCACGGGAAACCGATTTTCTTACCTATCCACCAGATCCAGCGGCTTTTTCTTGGGTCAAGTAGCGGGAACGAAGGTGTGACTTTACCGCCGTAGGAAAACTCCGCCAATATCACGCCGCTTAGTGAGGTGGTTAATGGGCAAGAGCCGTAACCGTCATAACCTTCACGCATCGCCGCGTTGTTCATCAGATTAACGATGTTATCGACAACGACAGGAACTTGTTTACGCACCGCCGCCGCTGTTTTGGCATTTGTGGTACACGCCACATCGCCTAAGCTGAACACATTAGGGTATTTGGTGTGTTGCAGGGTTTTATCATTAACATCAACCCAACCCGCCGCATTGGCAAAGGGACTGTTTTTAATAAAATCAGGCGCACTTTGTGACGGCGTAACGTGAATCATGTCAAATGTTCTGTTGACCTGCGTTTTGTTACCATCCGCATCAGTGACTTCAAAGGTTGCGGTTTTATTCGCGCCATCAATTGCCACCAGATTGTTATTGAAGTTGGTTTTAATGCCATATTCGGCAACTACTTTCATCAAGGCTTTGGCGAAGAACGGAATGCCGAACATCGCAGGGCCAGCATTGCAGAATTCAACATCAAATTTATCCAGAATGCCGTGTTTGCGGAATCTATCTGCGGCTAAATACATGATTTTTTGTGGTGCACCTGCACATTTAATCGGCATCGGTGGTTGCGTGAATAATGCCGTACCTGAGCCTTTTGCGACCATTTCCTGAATACATTGCCAAGTGTATTCCACCGTGTCGGGTGAGTAATTGCTACAGACATTGTTTTTGCCGATAGTTTCTTGCAAGCCTGAGATTTTTTGCCAATCCAATTGCAAACCAGGGCAAACGACCAGATAGTCATAACTGACTACTTCGCCTGAACGCAAGGTGATCGTGTTCGCTTCGGGTTGAAAGGTTTCCGCATAATCTTTCAGCCATTTAACCGAGGGGTGGATTAAATCGGCTTCATTTCTAGTGGTTTGTTTCATCGTGTACGCACCACCACCGATGATGGTGAAGCCGGGTTGGTAATAGTGCTTTTCAGACGGTTCGATAATCGCTATATCAATGTTTTTATCTTGACGACGCAGGGTATTGGCAACGGAAACGCCCGCTGCACCGCCGCCGACGATTAAAAGGGTATGGTGTTGTGACATTATTTATTCCTCATTTTTTATGGTTATGGTTTGGGTGCAAGCTATAAAACATCTTGCACCTGTGACAGTTTAACGCAATCATTTAAAAGCTGTCCTATAGACCTGCGCCGTTTTTAAAACGGCGCAGGTCTCAATAAACAGACTATGCTTGCGCTTTTTGCCACGCCTCAAAACCACCCGCCATAGACAGCACGGTTGTGTAACCTAAGGTCTGTAAAGTTTGTGCAGCCAGTGCCGAACGTCCGCCCGTGCGGCAGTAAATCAAAATCGCTTTGGAAGCATCCGCTAATTCAGGCACGGTATTGACTTTAAATTCAATCACACCGCGTGGTAACAAGATTGCGTTGTCAATATGACCAGCCGCGTATTCACTTTCTTCGCGGGTATCAATCAGCGTGATATTGCCTTCTGCCAACAATTGTTTGGCTTTGTCTACATTGACTTCGGTAATCTGTTGTTTAGCTGCCGCTACTAAATCCACGCCTGTCATTTTAGGGCGTGCAGAACAACTCGCTCCCTGTTCTTCACGACGGGCGACCGCATCCTGACGTTCATTTTCATCCAGACCGCAATAACGGTTAGCAGGTACAGATTCATCAATCAAGCGTGGTCTTGGCAGATTGAGATTGGTCATAATTTCAATGAACTCTTCACGGCTTTTACCTGCTAAACGCTGATTAGTAGTACGCTCCTGATGAATGTTGCTGACCCAACGTTCTGAGTAATCATGCCCTGGATAAACCAGCGTATCATCAGGCAGGGTAAACAGTTTTTGGGTAATGCTATCGTACAAATCACTGGCAGAACCGCCTTGAAAATCGGTACGTCCACAGCCGCCGATAAATAATGAGTCACCACTAAATAGCCGCTCACCGCATAAATAAGACGTACAGCCAGGGGTGTGACCGGGTGTGGCAATGGCTTTAATTTCTATATCGCCCAGTCTGAAAAGATCACCATCATGCAGTTGCACATCTGCCAACTGCGCTCCGCCTTTATGACTGACACAGGTTTGCGCGCCTGTCCGTTGACGTAACAAACCGCTGGCGGTGATGTGATCGGCATGAACATGAGTTTCAAACGAATATTTCAGTCTTACACCGTGTTCTGCCAACAAAGTCATGTAAGTTTCAATCTGGGTATTAACAGGATCAATAAATGCAGCTTCTTTACTGACTTCGTCAGCAAGGAAATAAGTGTAAGTCCAAGTTTCTTTATCAAATAATTGTTTGAATAACATAGTGTCTCTCCGAAATAAATATCGTCGTTAGGGTGTGTACATTAACTTAAGCAAACGTCGTGCCAAAGTGCAATGTATTGATTTACAGGCGGTGGCTGGTTACCAATGTTTCATTTTATGTTTCATGTTTCATTATTTGTTTCAATGTTTCACGATGTTGTGAAACACTGCGATTGTTTCTACTGTGTTATTATTAAATCCATTGTTTTTAGACATGACTGCCAGTCCTTGAAGGACTGGCAGTCATTAATATCACAACCCGCAACCAAATCGTTAATCGGTATCGAATTATGACATTGAAGCTATCATTTTATAAGGCAGACAAGCAGGACGCAGAGCCGTTGACCAGCTTGATAAATTCAGCTTATCGCGGTGAAGCCAGTCGAGCAGGCTGGACGACCGAAGCTGATTTGCTCGATGGGCGCAGAACTGATGTTGATGGGGTACTAAAGCTAATTGCCGAGGACGATTCGATGTTTATCGTGTGCAAAGCTGATTCAGAGTTGCAAGGCTCGATACATTTACGCAATACGGAAGACGGTGTTCATATTGGAATGTTCGCAGTCAATCCAGCGTTACAAGGTTGCGGCATCGGCAAAGCCTTATTGCAAGCGGCAGAACTTGCCGCGCAAAAAACATGGTCGGCAAATCGGTTTGTGATGGTGGTTATTTCCTGCCGCCACGAACTAATCGCTTTTTATGAACGGCGCGGCTATCACTACACGGGAGTAAACAAAGCATTTCCACTCAATCCCTCAGTATGGACACCAAAAGTATCCGATTTAGCATTAGTGATATTGGAAAAAACGCTGTTATTTTAATAAGTTGCTTGCACAAAGTCAGCGAGTACAAATTATGCAAACCTGCGAGGTTTTTAAAACCTTGTATGTTAAACATAAAGCAACATAATGAGTTTTGATTAGCTCAGGAGAGCTAATCAAAACAGAGGAAAGGTAGAGCGATAAGACCTTGGTTTATGAAAATAAAACCGTCTGCGAGCGCAGGTCGCCTTTCCTTACTTTTTACATCTCGAACAGTTGCGAGGAACGCTAAGCGATTCCGTATTTAACAAGAAAGAGAACAAAAGGTGATTATCATGT
>JAUYBJ010000034.1 GCA_030693155.1 Methylococcales bacterium | reverse complement strand
CCATTCAGTCTTAAGAAAATCAGTGCATGGGTTTTATCTACTTAACAGACTTGTTGTCTCAGCTCGTAGTCAAACTCTGATCATGCACCGTGATATACTGCTAGCTAGGCAATATATCATTGTTTGGAGAGATACAAGCTCTGTAGGGCGGAATAAGTCTGTTTGAGTGTGAGCGAAAACAGACGTTTCCGACTACTACGAGCGTTGTCGGAAACGCCTTATGTCGCTGCGCTCCATAATGCTTATTCCGACCTACAGATATTTTCCCGACCCACCCACAAATAGGCAATTAATAAGGCAATCGCACAACACAGCGCGGCGATGATATAAACAAATTCAGCACCCAATGACTCCCAATAATAACCCGCATACAAACTGCCCAACATACCGCCCACACCAAAACTTAAACTGGTATAGATTGCCTGTCCTTTACCTTGATGCTGTTCACCGAAATAATCATAGATTAAGTGCATCGTAGCAACGTGCGTACCGCCGAAGGTTGCCGCATGAAGTAACTGGGCGACAATCAATATCGCTAAATTATCGGCATAGTATGCAATCAGTAACCAGCGAATCACCGATAACGTTAAGCTGCTTAGTAACAAAACTCGCAGTGACACACGCTTTAATAATGGTTTCATGTACATGAATAGTACGATTTCTGCCGCCACGCCACACGTCCACAATAGCCCCGTATAACTGGCGGAATAGTTGTAGTGCTTGAGGTACATGGAATAAAACACATAGTACGGCGAATGCGCCAGTTGCACCAACAGACTGACCAGCAAAAAGGCGATGACCTCAGGTTTTTTCAAAATGTCCAACAGACCGACTGCTTCGCTATGGTGAACCGGGCTACGTTGGGCATCGGGCGTGATGAGACTCACCAGCCACATGGATACCAAAAGCGTAATGACAATAAGGGGCATATCATCAATACCCCATTCATCCAATAATCGTCCAACGCCCAGAACGGCGATAATAAAACCCACCGACCCCCACAAGCGAATACGACTGTAACGGTGAGGTTCGGTTTTAACGTGTTGCAACGTGACCGCTTCAAATTGCGGCAATGCGGCATTCCAGAAAAAACTAAAACTCAGCGTGATAACCGCAAACCACCAATAGCCGTGAAAAAATAAAAAGCCTGTAAACAACAAGCCTGCAAAAAAAGCCGCGAGACGAATAATGCGTAAACTTTTACCTGTCTTATCGGCAATCCAGCCCCATAAATTCGGGGAAATAATTTTGGTGCTGATTAATAATGCCGACAGTTCACCGATAGCATCGGCATTAAAGCCAACGTGTTTTAAATACAGACTCCAGTAGGGAATGAAACTGCCTACAGTCGCAAAATAAAAGAAGTAAAAGCCTGATAATCGCCAGTAGGGAATAGACATGAGAGGTTTTTAGGTAGGTTTGTCCACGAACATCACGAAAGACACGAAAATTAAAATGGCTCTTTTTTGTGCTTTCGTGTCTTTCGTAGACAATTTTTACAACGGCTTATCTCAGTGTCGGTAAGCCCGTATTGACACCAGCATTTTGCGCTCGGTGTCGTAAATAATGATCCATCAACACAATTGCCATCATGGCTTCGGCAATCGGTGTGGCGCGGATGCCGACGCAGGGATCATGACGACCTTGGGTAATGACTTCAATTGCTTCACCGTTCGCGTTGATGCTGCGACCTGCTAACCGCAAGCTGGACGTTGGTTTAAGTGCAATGCTGGCGGTGATGTCCTGACCGCTGGAAATGCCGCCTAAAATACCGCCCGCATGATTGCTTAAAAAACCTTCTGGGGTAATTTCATCCCGAAAATCCGTGCCTTTGCTGTTGATACAGGCAAAACCGTCACCGATTTCTACGCCTTTGACCGCGTTTATGCTCATCAGCGCGTAGGCTAGTTCGGCATCCAAACGGTCAAAAATCGGCTCGCCTAATCCAGCGGGAACATTAGAGGCAACTACTTCAATCCGTGCACCAATCGAATTGCCTTCTTTGCGCAAGGCATCCATATAGGCTTCCATTTCCGCCACTTTATCAATATCGGGGCAGAAAAACGGGTTGGTTTCGACCACCGACCAATCCAGTTTGTCGATTTTAATCGGTCCCAGTTGTGATAAATAACCGCGAATTTCGATACCTGCGTGTTCCAACAGGTATTTTTTGGCAACCGCTCCAGCGGCAACCCGCATCGCGGTTTCGCGTGCTGATGAACGCCCGCCGCCGCGATAATCACGAAAGCCGTATTTTTGCTGGTAAGTGTAATCCGCGTGGCCGGGGCGAAACGTATCGGCGATTTTGGAATAATCTTTTGAGCGTTGGTCGGTGTTTTCAATCAGCAAACCAATCGGTGTCCCTGTGGTTTTACCTTCAAACACGCCCGATAAAATACGCACTTCATCGGCTTCACGGCGTTGCGTGGTATGGCGTGATGTACCCGGTTTGCGTCTATCTAAATCGCCTTGAATATCGGCTTCGGTAAGCGACATTCCCGCAGGGCAGCCGTCGATAATGCAGCCGATAGCTGCACCGTGACTTTCACCGAATGAGGTGACGGTAAATAATTTTCCTATTGTGTTTCCAGACATGATTATTCCAAAGCAGATTTAAATAATTCGTGATGTTGCTGTACTTGTTCAGCCGTGAGTAAAAAGATACCGTCACCGCCGCGTTCAAAATCAAGCCAGTAAAACGGCACATCGGGGAATATGCTTTGCAGGGTTTCGGCACTGCTGCCGACTTCAATAATTAAAATACCTTGTTCGGCAAGGAAATCATTGGCATCAACCAGAATACGCAACACTAAATCCAGACCCGATTCACCGCCTTTAAAACCCATTGCAGGTTCAGCATGAAACTCGTCAGGTAAATACGTCCATTCCAGCGTAGACACATAAGGCGGATTGCTGACGATAATGTCGTAGCGGGCAGAGGGCAGTTGCTGGAATAAATCCGACTCATATAAAGTAACCGTATCTTCCATCGAATGTTTTTCGACGTTGATGTGGGCAACATCCAGCGCGTCTTTTGATAAATCGACTGCATCGACCAGCGCGTTGTGAAATGCGTAAGCACAGCCAATGGCGATACAGGCACTGCCTGTGCATAAATCTAAAATGCGGATAATGTTATCTTCTTCCACCCATGGGGCGAAACGTTGTTCAATCAGTTCGGCAATCGGTGAACGTGGTACTAACACGCGTTCATCGACATAAAAACTCAGTCCTGCAAAAATCGCTTCATGCGTTAAATACGCGGCGGGGATTCTTTCCTGAATGCGGCGATGCACGATGTCAACAATCGCTTGCCGTTCTGCATTGGTTAATACTGAGGTCAGATAAAATTCACTCAGGTTATAGGGTTGATGAACCGTATACAGCACTAAGGCGGCAGCTTCATCGAGTGCACTGGCTGTGCCATGACCAAAACACACTTGTGCTTCGGTAAATTGACTGGCAGCCCAGCGAATGTAATCGCGGAGGGTGGTGAGTGTGCTTAAAACGTCAGAGGATGTGGTTTTCATGATTTTTAAAAATAGGATTGGTGTGTGTTTTGGAGTACAAACCTGAATTTGTACTCCTGAATAGCGACTAAAATTTACTCGCCTTATTGCGTGCTTCTTCAGCTCCTTTAAGGTCTTTTTGCATTTCTCTTGCTTTAGCCACTAATAACCAGCTGTGTTTTTTCAGGGCGGGATCATTAGCCGCCAGTTGTGCAGATTTTTTGGCTAAATCTTCCGCCTGACTGGGTTTGGACTTGAGTTTTAATAATGCCAGTTTGTAATACAGGGCGGCATTACGCGGCTCGATGCGGGTTGCACGTTCCAATGTTGTCGTGGCTGAATCGACATTGCCTTTTTGATGATCTTCGTTGGCAGCCAATACTAACGACCCGACCACAGGCGATAAGGAGGTAAACGTGTCTAATGGTTGAAACGGTGCAGCCGCAGGTTGGGGTGGCGCAACCGCTTCTGGCTCTGGCACAACCTCAGGCACTGGTTTTTTCACAGGCTTGGATTTGGGTTCGGGTTCTAATTCCGCTTCGGGCAACACGGGATGCTGCTGTTGTTGCAATGCCGCAAGTTCTTGTTCTTGTGCGGGTGTCAACATCGCCTGTCCTTGTGGTAAGGGTTCAGGTTTTAATGCTTTGGGGGTAGTGACGGATTCGCTGCCTTTCAGCGGGGCGGTGGTCACTGCGCCGCCGTCGGTCACAACGGGTTTAGTCTGCTCAGCCACAGGCTTGGGTTTTTCTTGCGGCAAGGGCTTGTTGTTATACAGCGGTGTGCCGTTACCATACACAGGAGCAGGAGGCTGGGTATCAATAAGTTCAGCACAGCCCGTGATAATAACGGGAACTGAACACAGTAAAAAAAGGCGTTTTATTAACATGGTGATACTGCTTTCTGGTTGGTGGTTGGCTTACTTAAATCGGTGGCGTAATTGATGCTGGTGTTTAAAAAGGTATATCGTCATCAAAATCATCATAAGATTGTGGCGGTGGCGCAGGTGGCATTGAATGCGGCTGTGCGGTGTGTGCGGTGTGTGCGGTGGATTGCGACGGCGCGGCAGGTTCTGCATGACTGGCTTGCGGCTGCTCACTGCCGAAATGCCCTGTACCACCACTGCGACTGTCCAGCATCTGCATTTCGGTGGCAATAATTTCCGTGGTGTAGCGGTCATGCCCTGCCTGATCTTGCCATTTGCGGGTTTGCAAACGTCCTTCAACGTACACTTGTCCGCCTTTTTTTAAATACTCACCGACTATTTCCGCCAGACGATTAAAAAAAACCACCCGATGCCATTCCGTGGATTCCTTTTTTTCCCCTGTTTGTTTATCTTTCCATCGGAAATTAGTCGCCAGACTGATATTGGCGACCGCGCCGCCGCTGGGCATATAACGAACCTCAGGGTCTGCGCCCAGTCGTCCGATTAACGTGACTTTATTAAGCATTAACAGTTCTCACAACATTATGTTTGTACAGGGTTTTGTCAGGGTTCGTTGTGTTGTCCAACTGACATGAATGACGGCATTATAAAACCAATCGTATCCGAAAATCGCTATTCATCCTTAATTCCCTGTAATTTACGGTAATTAATCGAGGCTTTCAATCCTGCAAAGCGTCCGCTCATGCGAATTAATTCCTGCGTTTTTTTATCAAAGGTAATTTTAACTTCATTAAATACGCGGTCTTCATAACCTTCTTCCACGCGCTGGGTTTCCAGCAGGAAGCGATAAAAATAGATTTCTTTATCAATTTCATCAGTAATGGTCAACGGCGCACCGAGTTGAGCAAGTACCGCTGGTTTTTTCGGTAACGCATCCGCTACTTTTTCCAGACCTTCGGGATTAGCGCGGAGTTGACGTTTTTCTTTATCAATTTTACCGCCGCCGATAGCGCGTAATGAGGCTTCTAAAAATTTCTGCGGCGCGATTTGCAAAAACAACGATGAAAACGCCCACGAGGTTATTTTTTTTTCTTTATTAAAAATCAGGTCAGAATAAAATTTAATTTCGGGCTTGATAATCTGATTATTGGCATCTAGTTTACGAAACCAATACCGCCAACGTCTGCCGCCGTCTGGGGTCAGCTTGTCTTCACTGGTATACAGTTTGGATAAGGACACAAAGTCTTCACTCAACAGAATCGGCTCTTTAAAATGCAGAGTGAAATCGCCTTCTTTGGTCACGCTGAAACTGAAATGTTTATCAAACTCGCCCATCTGCAAATAGGTTTGATAAGCGCGTACCCAATACATACAGCCCGATAACGATAAGGCGATGATTAGCACACTGATTAATCGAAACGTTTTCATGCTTGAATACCTTATTCAAATATGACTGCCAGTCCTTTAAGGACTGGCAGTCATGAAACACACTGTTAATGCACGGTTGCCGAATCAACAGCGACATTATCGGCTAATAATAAAGTGTTCACATCAATGTTATCAAAATGATAATGTTCACTGCAAAATTCACAAATCACCTCAATACCGCCACGTTCTTCCAATATACTTTCCAGCTCTTCTTTACCCATTGCGTGCAGGGTGCGTTCAATTTTGGGTCGAGAACAAGTGCATTCAAATTCCACAGGCTCAGCATCAAACAAGCGCACTTCTTCCTCATGAAACAAACGATACAAGAGCGTTTCACAATCCAGTGTTAATAATTCCTGTTCGGTGATGGTATTCGCCAACATGGCTATGCGTTGCCAATCGGCTTTATCACCGTCGTGTGCGGGTAATTCCTGTAATAACAATCCCGCCGCATGGGCGTCATTGGCAAACAACCATAAACGGGTATTCAACTGCTCGGATTGCACAAAATAGCTTTCCAAGGCTTCGGCTAAATTCGCACCTTGTAACGGCACTACACCTTGATAAGGTTGCGCTTTGCCTGAATCAACCGTTAAAACCAAGCGTCCCTGACCGAACATGGATTCTAATGATCCCGCTGTCACCTCGCCACGACTGCGCACCAAACCGCGAATTTTGCGCTCATCGCTGGACTGGGCCACCAGTGTAGTTATATCGCCATCACCTTGCGCTTGCAGAATCATCGAGCCTTTAAATTTAATGGTTGCGGACAACATCACCACCGCCACTAATGCCTGACCTAATAACTGCTGCTCCATCGCCGAACCTTGTTGATGCTGTTTCGCCGCTTGCCAACTGGCGGTTAAATTCACCCATTCGCCGCGCACACCCAGTTCTTCAAATAAAAATCGGCGTAATAAATCTTGCTCTATCATCATGTTCCCGTTAAAAATAACTATTCTGTTTCCTAAAATACCATAAGCCATGATTTTTTCATCAAAAAAGCTCGTTTTACCCGCCGCTGCCGATGCACTAAAAGGCAGACCCACACCGACACCTGTCACCAATCGTCATGCCGTATCAGGTCATCCGATTGCACCGCCGTTTCCAGATCACGTTCAACAAGCCGTATTTGCGCTGGGTTGTTTTTGGGGTGCAGAGCGAAAATTCTGGCAAATCCCGCATATATTCAGCACGGCAGTCGGCTACAGCGGCGGTTATACGCCCAATCCCAGCTATGAAGAGGTGTGTTCAGGATTGACAGGACACACCGAAGTGGTCAGCGTGATGTATGACCCCAGCTTAATAACTTACGAGGAATTGTTGCGGATATTTTGGCAATCCCATAATCCCACTCAAGGAATGCAGCAAGGTAACGATGTCGGCACACAATACCGCTCTGCAATTTACACCACCAGCCAAGCACAACTCGATGCCGCACTCGCCTCAAAACAGCATTACCAGCAATGTCTGACGCAACAGGGATTTGGTGAAATTACCACGGAAATTCAAGTCCTCAGTGTGTTTTATTACGCTGAAGATTATCACCAGCAATATCTGGCTAAAAATCCGCAGGGGTATTGTGGGCTGGGCGGTTTGGGCGTGGGTTATGATGGGTAGCGGTGTAGGTCGGAATAAGACCGTCCAAGCGGTAGCGCAGAGCGGGCGTTTCCGACATTGCACAGGGTTGTCGGAAACGCCTTATTTCGCTCCCGCTCAATAAGGCTTATTCCGACCTACAAGGCTGCATTTTACATCTCGTTCCCAAGCCAGAGCTTCACTGCCATTAAGTTAAGAAAAACCGCGATTAAAAACAATGCTTTTTCTCGCGTTTCTGAAAACTCAATAACGTTCGGCCAGAGGACTCTTTGCGTGGTGGATTGCGGTGTTGTGGCTCTAAGAACCTGTTCAAAATCTTCGTAGTAACAAAGCCAAAAAAGCCAGATTGACGAATTGCAAGCTGGTGTTGAGTAATCGTTCCGTATTTTTCCAAAGTCTTCGACACTTTTCCAGCCATGCGAATGACCTTTCGACCA
>JAUYBJ010000033.1 GCA_030693155.1 Methylococcales bacterium | reverse complement strand
TGATTGAATGCTTTTTCGGTAAAATCAAACATTACAGACGAGTGTTTTCCCGATTTGACAAGCTCGCCAGAAATTACATGGGCTTTATTCGCTTCGTTTCCGCACTCATTTGGCTACGATGAAATGTCAACAGAACCTAGTTCGCTGTCAGTTTAGTTATGACGCTTAAAGTTGCTAGACCTGCGAGGTTTTAAAAACCTCGCAGGTCTTTATCGCACACGTCATAATAAAATGAACTGACTACTAGGCGTTATCCGCCGCACTATCTATATACACATCAATCGCGTTTTCAGGTTCGATAGTAGCAATCGGTAAATCTGCACCTGCACGCCATGCTTTTACGATGTCCTGCTTGTTTTCGCCAGTCACTAAAAACAATAAATGCGTGGTATCACTTAAGGCTTTTGCACTCACGGAAACTCGCTCAGAAGGTGGTTTAGGTGAGTTGAATACGGGGTGCGTCAGCTCATCTTCATTATGAACATGATGTGGGAATAAACTGGCAGTATGTCCGTCTTCGCCCAAACCTAATAACACCATATCAAACGGTAAGGCATTGGCAACGATGGGTTGATAGTCTTTAGCCGCTGTGACAGGGTCGGATTCGGCGGGAATGGTGAAAATCTGTTCACTGGGAATAGAGACTTTATTCAAAAACGCTTGTTCAGCCAATACGTTGTTTCTGTCAGGATGTCCTACAGGTAAACAGCGTTCATCACCGTAATAAATAATCCAGTTTGCCCAATCGGCATTGGTGTCGGCCAGTAAGCAATAGACTTTTTCAGGGGTTGTGCCACCTGCTAACACCAATTTAAACGTGCCGTGATCGGCGATGGCTTGCTGTGCTGCGTCAATAATCTGTCGAGCTGCCGCTGTAGCGACTTGATCGGCAGTATCAAAACGATGCCAGTTAATAGATTTCTGCATTTATTTACACTCAGGGGTTAGGTTGGTTCGCCAATATTGGGCTTCTTTATCAAATAAACGACTGTCTTCTGGCCCCCATGATCCTGCGGGGTAGGTGGCGATGTAGTCGCGTTCCATTGCCCACGTTTGCAAGATAGGGTCAACAATACGCCACGCATATTCCACTTCATCAAAACGTAGAAACAGCGAGCGGTCGCCTTTAAGCACGTCTAATAATAGGTCTTCGTAAGCATCAATGGCTTGTTCGTCTTCATTGCGGAAACTGGCATCCAGACTGCTGGAGCGGGTACGCATTTCTAAGCCCGGTTCTTTCACGGTCATTTCAATACGAATACTTTCTTCGGGTTGGATACCCAGTATCACCCAGTTAGGGTTCATGCACTGCACAGCCGTGTCACGGAAAAACTGTAGCGGCGGATGACGGAAACAGATAGAAATAATAGATTGGGCTTTTGCCATGCGTTTACCCGTGCGTAAATACATCGGCACACCGCGCCACCGCCAGTTATCAACGTAAAGTTTCATGGAGGCGTAGGTTTCAGTCACGCTGTTGGCGGGAATGTTGTCTTCTTGCAAATAGCCGTTGACCTTTTCGCCGTTGATATGCCCTTTGGCATATTGTCCGCGAAACGCATGACCGTGTACTGCTTCTTTGGGAATAGGACGAATAGACTTTAATACTTTGACTTTTTCATCACGCAACGCTTCCGCTTGCATCGACACAGGCGGCTCCATTGTTACCAGCGTCAACAGTTGCAATAAATGACTTTGCAACATATCACGCATTGCACCTGAACCATTGTAATAATCGCCGCGACTGTCGATGCCCAGTTCTTCCGAGTGGGTGATTTGAATGTGGTCAATATAGTTACGATTCCACAAAGGTTCTAACATGACATTGGCAAAGCGGAACACCAGCACGTTCTGCACCATGCCTTTACCAAGATAATGGTCGATACGGTAAATTTGTTCTTCGGTGAGATAGTGCGCGATACGCTTCTGTAGGGCTTGTGCGCTGTCTAAATCGTAGCCGAACGGTTTTTCAATAATCACCCGTCGCCAGCCTGAATCTTCATCAAATAAATGTTGATTGCTCAACATTTCCATGACTTTGCCAAAATCGGCAGGGCTGATAGACAGGTAAAAAGCGATATTTTTGGGGAATTTATTGGCTTTATCGTTAAGCAGGGTTGCCAATTCGCTGTAGCAGTTTTCTTGCTGGATGTCGCCTTGATGGTAATACAAGCGATCACAAAAACGTTGAAATACCACTTCATCAATGGCTTCTTTCGCTTTCGCCTGAATCATTTCATGAACTTCAGTCAACCATTTTTGTTGATCCCAAGGTCGCCGACCAATGGCGAGAATTTTTGTACCTTTCGGTAAGCGATTAGCAACATCGAGATGATACAAAGCGGGCATTAATTTGATACGGGACAGGTTGCCCGTAGCACCAAAGATAACGTAAGTACAGGATTCAGCGTGCATAATGTGAGAGATTTATAGTCCCCACGCTCCAGCGTGGGAATTCATCCAGCAACGCTGTCCCTGCGTTGCGTGACGCTGGAGCGTCTAGGCGGCATTCCCGTGCGACAGGGTGGGAGAGGCTTTAGCCTCGCATTCGAGGCTAAAGCCTCTCCCACCTAAATACTTTTACAGTCTCGTCCGCGCGGGAAATGATGCAATGAGTGATTATCTTTCCAGCAAATCTAATTTGCCTTCTTTGCCGTTCCAATCATCAGCGTCAGGCAGTGGCGATTGTACTTCCGTAATCAGCGGCCATTCTTTGGCTAGCTCAGCATTTAACTGAATGAAGTGTTCTTGCCCTTCAGGTAATTCATCTTCAGCAAAAATGGCATTGGCAGGGCATTCTGGCTCACACAAGGTGCAGTCGATACATTCATCAGGATCAATAACTAAAAAGTTAGGGCCTTGATGGAAGCAATCGACAGGACATACATCGACACAATCAGTAAATTTACATTTAATACAATTTTCAGTAACTACAAAGGCCATAATTATTACCCAGAACGGTTTAGGTGGAAGTGTGTGAATTCGGGCGAGTATCTTAGCAGAAAGGCTAAGCGGATAGAACACCTGTTGAACTCTACCCACCATTATAATTCTTCTTTACTTATCGTTCCTTTTTTTATCGTTATCACAAGTGCCAATACAACTGGTAATCAATGAATATGCTTCTTATTTAGAGCAAAACTTTTTCTTTGTTCCAACAATGATGTTGTTATGCTTTGCCATTGCTGAAGTAGTTGTAAGTATAGGGTTTGACAGTTGGCTGAGCTAGCCACATCAGGGTGTTCAACTAACAGGGCAATATGTTTGACAATGAATTGAGAAAGTTGTGGGCGTTGATGACTATTAAACTTTGTCATTAAAAAACAAAGCGTTGAGTTTAGTTTAATAAATGACGCTTTATCAGTGTTGTTTTCTTCACTAAGCGTTATATTTTGTTCCACAGTTTTTCCTTTATGGTATTAACGAATTGAATTCATGAAATTGAACAATATCATGAAGATGATTTTGCATTTTTTGGGAATGTTTTTGATTGCTTATATGGCAAGTAAGCCATGACTTTGAATGTTTGGCGTAACTTTCCTGCTTACTCTTAGAACCTGTTCAAAATCTTCGTAGTAACAAAGCCAAAAAAGCCAGATTGACGAATTGCAAGCTGGTGTTGAGCAATCGTTCCGTATTTTTCCAAAGTCTTCGACACTTTTCCAGCCATGCGAATGACCTTTCGACCA
>JAUYBJ010000023.1 GCA_030693155.1 Methylococcales bacterium | reverse complement strand
TATTTTACGCGCCTGTCGAGAATTGGGCGTTAAAGTGGTTGCCGTGCATTCAGAAGCCGACCGTGATTTAAAACACGTTCGTTTAGCCGATGAATCCGTGTGTATCGGCCCTGCGTCGTCTACCGACAGTTATTTGAATATCCCCGCCATTATCAGCGCGGCAGAAGTCACTGATGCCGAAGCCATTCATCCGGGCTATGGTTTTCTGTCTGAAAATGCTGATTTTGCTGAAAAAGTAAAGAAAAGCGGCTTTGTGTTTATCGGCCCGAATGCCGAAACTATCCGTATCATGGGCGATAAAATATCGGCTAAAAAAGCCATGATTGCCGCAGGTGTACCCTGTGTTCCGGGTGATAACTCACCCTTATCCGACAATGACGCGGAAAATTTAAAATTAGCACAGTATATAGGCTATCCCGTTATTATTAAAGCCGCAGGTGGTGGTGGCGGACGCGGTATGCGTACCGTACACACTGATGCCGCTTTGATTGGTGCGATTGCGATGACCAAAGCCGAAGCAGGCAGTGCGTTCGGTAATCCGACCGTGTACATGGAAAAGTTTCTTGAAGACCCTCGCCATATTGAATTTCAAGTGATGGCGGATTCACACGGCAACGCCATTCATTTAGGCGAACGTGACTGCTCTATGCAGCGTCGTCATCAAAAAGTGGTTGAAGAAGCCCCTGCCCCATTTATTACCGAAGCCCAGCGTAAATTCATCGGTGAGCGTTGCGCTCAAGCCTGTGTTGATCTTGGCTATTTAGGCGCGGGTACGTTTGAATTTTTGTATGAACGAGGCGAGTTTTATTTCATCGAAATGAACACCCGTGTGCAAGTTGAGCATCCTGTGACTGAAATGGTCACGGGCTTTGACATCGTTAAAGAACAATTGCGCATTGCTTCTGGTGAGCGTTTATCCATTACGCAAGACCAAGTTAAAATCACTGGTCATGCGATTGAATGCCGCTTGAATGCCGAAGATCCAAAAACTTTTATGCCCTGCCCTGGAACGATAGACCAATTCCATATGCCGGGTGGCCCTGGTATTCGTTGTGAAACCCATATTTACAACGGCTACAAAGTGCCGCCGTATTATGATTCCATGATAGGCAAACTGATTGCGCACGGCGAAACCCGTGACAGTGCGATTGCGCGGATGAATACCGCCTTAAGTGAACTGATTATCGACGGCATTAAAACCAACATTCCGTTACAGCAAGACATTATGAATGACAGTGGTTTTGCCGCAGGTGGGCAGAATATTCATTATCTGGAAAAAAAGCTGGGGATTCATTAATCCTAGTTTTACCCAATCTTCGAGGTTTTCAAAACCTCGAAGATTTAAACCTATCATTAAAGTTATGACAACCACTGACTACGAAACCGACATCATCGCTTGGGCGAATCAACAAGCATGGTTGATTCGTCACAAACAATTTGATTTATTGGACATAGAACACCTTGCTGAGGAAATTGAGGACGTGGGTAAAAGTGAACAACGCGAACTTGCCAGTCGTATGGCGGTATTAATCGCGCATTTATTAAAGTGGCAGTATCAAGCTGAACGACAGGGCACTAGTTGGCAACGGACTATTAAAGAACAGCGCAAAGCCTTGGCATTTCATTTAAAAGATATTCCCAGCTTAAAAGCCAAAATAGCGGACGCTGACTGGTTAGCTATTATTTGGTCAGATGCTGTGACGTTGGCTATCAAAGAAACAAACTTAGAAAATTTCCCTGAAACTTGTCCTTGGACAGTTGAAGATATCCTCAATCAAGATTGGCTACCCTAATGGCTTGGCATCAAATCACCGTTACAACCACCGAAAACACTGCACCGACACTAGCGGATTTTTTCGACCAGCTCGGCGCGGTATCCGTCACTTATATGGATGCGGAAGACGAACCTGTCTATGAGCCTGCCATTGGTGAAACCAAAATCTGGAGTAATACTCAGGTTATCGCTTTGTATGAACTCGATACCGATATTAGCGGTATCAAAACTGCCGTCTTCGCCCAGTTTAAAGCCGATGAATTGCAGGACTGGCTGGAAGAACATATTGACGATCAGGAATGGGAACGGGCGTGGATGGAATTTTATAAGCCCATGAAATTCGCTGACAAGTTATGGGTCTGCCCTACCGATCAAGAACAACGCGAAGCAGGCACGGTATGTTTAACATTAGACCCCGGTTTAGCGTTCGGCACAGGCACACATCCGACAACAGCTCTGTGTCTGGAATGGTTGGCGAGCCACGATTTAACCGATAAAGTAATCATTGATTATGGCTGTGGCTCTGGCATTTTAGCGGTTGCCGCTGTTTTACTCGGCGCATCTGTCGCTCATGCGGTGGATATAGATCCGCAAGCCATTACCGCGACGCTAAGTAATGCACTAAAAAATAACGTTGCCGATAAAATCATCTCTTATCTGCCTGAGCAATTTGCACCGCTGCAAGCGGATGTGGTGTTAGCCAATATTCTGGCGAAACCGTTGATTGAAATGGCACAAGACATCAGTGCCTTGGTAGCGCCTAACGGATCGCTGGTTTTGTCAGGCATCTTAGCGGAACAGGCACAATCGGTTATTGACGCTTATCAACCCTACATCGTATTTGACCCGCTTGTACAACAAGAAGACTGGATAAGATTAAATGGTACAAAGTTATTGCCAGTACGCGCTGAATGAACCTGAAGATTCGGTTCATAAACGCTATCACGATACCGAATACGGCTTTCCGTTGACTGATGATAATCAGCTGTTTTGTCGTTTAGTGCTGGAAATCAATCAGGCAGGTTTGTCGTGGACAACGATTTTGAAAAAAGCCGCCAATTTTCATGCTGCCTACGATAATTTTGAGATTGCAAAGGTAGCTAATTATACCGAAGCAGACCATCTGCGTTTAATGGCAGATGCAGGTATTATTCGCAACCGCTTGAAAATTAATGCCGCCATCGTCAACGCGCAACGCCTTTTAGTTATACAACAAGAGTTCGGTTCTTTTAAAAACTGGCTGGATAACCATCGTTCATTAACTAAAGAACAATGGACAAAATTGTTTAAAAAAACGTTTTTGTTTACAGGCGGTGAAATCGTCAATGAGTTTTTAATGTCCACCGCTTATTTATCGGGTGCGCATGAAGAAACCTGTCCTATTTATGCAAACATTGCAAGGCTGTAGACATTCACTATGAATAATACTGAACAACAGCAACAACGCTGTGCACTTTGTGGGCTGGCAGTAGAAATTGACGGATTTTTTCTTACTACGCCAAACAATATTCAGAAGTTTTGTTGCGCAGGATGCCTGAGCATTTATCAATTATTGAATGATGACAACATTGAACCTCCTTTAATTACTCAACCACTCAATCATGAGGATAATAAAAAATGAAAGCTTGCGAATCCTGTTCTGCCAGCCGCGTTGACATCGGTAAAAACCATCAAAAACAACCCGTGATAGTACGCGCTATCGGCATGGTATTTGTTTATTTACCCATAATCACCTTCCCATTCGTTGTGCTTAGTGCCTATTTAACCTACTATCATCTGCGCATGATGGGCGCGACCAACGTCAAAAAATGGGGCGATTTTATTCCAGACCGTGCCAGCCATCGTTACACTTTAAAAAACCAAATTACGATGAACGGTTCATTCAAAGCCAGTCTGTCACAATCCAAATTGTTCTGGATTTTAAACTGCACATGGTACTGTCCTTACAGTGTCGCCTTGTTTGAATGGCACGCCTACATGGTCAAACTTGTCGAAAACTGGTGGTGTCCGTTCACCCATGAAAAGAAAGAAACCTATAAAAACGCGACCA